>NZ_JACFYJ010000199.1:0-3740 GCF_037126505.1 Paraburkholderia bengalensis | reverse complement strand
CGCTCGCGCGCGCCTGGCGCCCCATCGACGTGACGAGCCGCCTCGTCGTGCATCAGATCGACGACGCGCCGAACACGCGCGGCGACGGCATCGCGCTCGCGCTGCTGGGCGGCCAGCCGCGCACGCTCGACGTGCAGGACCGCGCCGTGTGGGACGCGAGCTTCGATCTCGGCGCGGCGTCGGGCAACGGCAAGCTGCCGGAAGCTGTCGTGCTCGACGTGTCGGCGGCGCCGACGGCGAATCATACGTCGCAGACGGCGTCGATCTATTTCAACGACATCCTGATCGGCTCGCAGCTGCTCACGGCCGACGGCAAGCCGCAGCGCATCGAGGCGCGGGTGCCGCACTACGCGCTCGCGCCGCGCAACCTGCTGCGCGTGGTGTTCCAGCGCCAGCCGGAAGGCGGCTGCCAGCCGCGCGGCCAGGGCCATCCCGTGGCCGTGCTGCCGAGCAGTCATCTGACGCTAGCCGACGCCACGCCCGGCGACGACTTCACGGGCATGGTCGCGCGCTTCACGACGACGCCAGCGTGATCGTGCCCGACGCCTATCTGCGCGACGCGCCGCAGGTGCTGGCGCGCATCGCGAGCCTTGCGAACGCGACGGCATGCGCCGCAGCGCGCGAGCTTCAGCGTCGCGCGCGAAGGCGAGGCGGTGAGCCCGAAGGGCGCCTTCCTCGCCGCCGACGTGACGCTCGCCGACGAAAAGCGCGTGGCGCGTCTGTCGCAAGACCGGCTGTCGCTCGTCGATGCGTCGGGCCGGATGCTGGCCGATATCTCGGGGCTGAACCGCGTCGGCGTGATCGAGGCGGTGAAGGCGGGCAGCGTGCCCGGCATCGTGTATCGCACGGTGGGCGACACGCCCGCGATCCTTCCCGCCACGCTTACGCTGTCGCGCGGCGATATCGCGATCGTCGACGGCAGTGGCACGCTGCGCCAGTTCGACACGCGCCATCCCGGCGAACTGATCGACGCGGACGACCTGCAAGGGCCGTGGTATCTGCACGGCTGGCTGCGCTGGGGCATCGGCGCGGGCGTGGTCGGCCTGCTGGTCGCGCTGCTGCTGATCGCGCAGCTCGCGCGCCGCCGGAGCCGGAACGAGTCGTGAGTTTCGCGCTGATCAAATGGTATGCGGGCTACGCGGTAGCCCACTACTACCACGGACTCGAATACGTCGCGGCTGGCGTGGCGTTCGTCATCCTGCTGTCGAGCCTCGATGACCTGTTCATCGACGTCTGGTACTGGACCCGCACGATCTGGCGACGCTGCACCGTGCAGCGCGCCTACAAGCCGCTCACGAGCGCGCAGCTGTATCAGCGCGAAGAACAGCCGCTCGCGATCATGGTGCCCGCGTGGCACGAGTACGACGTGGTGGCCGCGATGATCGAGGACATGGTGCGCGTGCTCGACTACCGCAACTATGTCGTGTTCGTCGGCACGTATCAGAACGATCCGCAGACCATCGCCGAAGTGGAGCGGATGCGCCGCCGCTACAAGCAGTTGCGCCGCGTGGAGGTGCCGCATGACGGCCCGACCTGCAAGGCGGACTGCCTGAACTGGGTGATCCAGGCCATCTTTCGTCACGAGCGCGAAGCGGGCATCGAGTTCGCGGGCGTGGTGCTGCACGACAGCGAGGACGTGCTGCATCCCGTCGAGCTGCGCTTTTTCAACTACCTGCTGCCGCGCAAGGACATGATCCAGCTGCCCGTCGCGTCGCTCGAACGCAACTGGTTCGAGCTGGTGGCGGGCACGTACATGGACGAGTTCGCCGAGTGGCACGCGAAGGACCTCGTGGTGCGCGAGAGTCTTGCGGGCGCGGTGCCGTCGGCGGGGGTCGGCACGTGCTTTTCGCGGCGCGCGCTGCTCGCGCTGATCGCCGAGACGGACAACCAGCCGTTCAACACGGAAAGCCTGACGGAGGATTACGACGTCGGCGCGCGGCTGGGCAAGATGGGCATGCAGTCGATTTTCGCGCGCTTCCCGGTGCAATTCGCGACGCGCCGCAAGGCATGGTTCGGCTTCGGCAAGGAGCGCGAGTTCACGCTGACGATGCCGCTGTGCGTGCGCGAGTTCTTCCCCGACACGTTTCGCACCGCCTACCGGCAACGCGCGCGCTGGACGCTCGGCATCGGTCTGCAAGGCTGGAAGCAGACGGGCTGGACGGGCTCGTTCGCCAATCGCTATCTGCTGTTTCGCGACCGCAAGGGCATCGTGACGGCGTTCGTCGGCATCATCGCGTATGGGCTGCTGCTGCAGTTCCTGCTGTTCGCGGGAGCGGGGCTGCTCGGTTGGATGCCGGAGCTGATCGCCTCGCCGTTCGCCGATTCGCCGTGGCTCGACGCCTTGCTGTGGGCCAACGGCGGCGCGCTGCTGCTGCGCGTCGTGCAGCGCTTTTATTTCGTCGCGCGGCTGTACGGCTGGGAGCACGGCGTGCTGTCGGTGCCGCGCATGGTGGTCGGCAACTTCGTCAACTTCATGGCCGTGTCGCGCGCCTGGAAGATGTTCCTCACGCACCTCGTGACGGGCAAGCGGCTCGCGTGGGACAAGACGATGCACGACTTTCCGTCCGCCGACGGCTTCAAGAACCGGCGCCAGCGTCTGGGTGAGCTGCTGCTGTCGTGGCAGGCCATCGATTCCGACAAGCTCGAGCAGGCGCTCGGCGAAAGCCACGCGCGCGAGGCGCCGCTCGGCCGCGTGCTGATGGCCAAAGGCTGGCTCGACGAAGAGACGCTCGCGGAAGCGATCGCGTTCCAGGCCGATCTGCCGCGCGGCCATCTGCAGATCGAGCGTCTGGAGGAGGATGCCGCGCGATTGCCGCTCGAAGTGATCGTGCGGTATCGCGTGTTGCCGCAGGCCGGGACGGCGGGAGGGCAGGGTGCGAGTGGTGCTGCCGCAGATGGGACGGCAGCAGACGCAGCCGCCGCGCGCGATGGCGTCCCCACGGACGCAACGGCCAAAGCGGACGCCACCGCCGCGCGCGCCACGGCGGCAGCAGACGCAACGGCTAGAGCAGACGCAACGGCTAGAGCAGACGCAACGGCTAGAGCAGACGCAACGGCTAAAGCAGACGCAACGGCTAGAGCAGACGCAACGGCCACAGCGGACGCAACCGCCCCAAACGCCGCCGCGCGCACGATCCTGCTGACGGCAAGCCCGCTCGCCGACGCGGTGCTCGCCGAACTCGGCGCGCTGCTCGATGGACCCGTCGTGCAGCACATCGTCCGCGAAGGCGAGATCGCTGCCGGGCTGCGCGCGCTGCGCGGCGTCGATATGGCCGTGGCCGCGCACGGCAGCGCGGACAGTGAGACCGAACCTGCGCCGGTGCGCAGCGTGCCGTTGATCGGCGATCTGCTGATCGAGCACGGCCACGTGAGCCGCGAAGCTTTCGAGGCCGCGATGCAGCACTACCGTCCGGACCGCCACGGACGCATCGGCGACTACATGGTGGCGCGCGACGTGATCTCGCGCGCCGCGCTCGAGAACGTAATCCAGCAACAGCGCCGCCTGCAGGGCGCTCTGGCGGCATCCGAATGATCGATTCATCCAATAACGCGCCCGCAGACGTGTCGCACGATGCGCCGCGCGTGCATCCGCGCCTCGGGGCGCCGCGCAATCTGTTCGCGCGCAAGCCACGTGCGTCGTGGGGCCCGGTTGCGGTGTCTGCGCTGGCGGCGCTGATAACGGGCACGCTCGGCTGCACGGGCGTCGGCGTTGCGTCAGCGCAGGCCGCCGTGGCCGCGCC
>NZ_JACFYJ010000198.1:0-3980 GCF_037126505.1 Paraburkholderia bengalensis | reverse complement strand
TTTAACTGAATCCCTTACACCGGTAGCGGAGTTTTACACGGCTCCATTGAAAATGGCGCTTCAAGGGGAAGCTCCGGCCTTCAGGCCGGGGTAGTTCACGTTGGCGAATTTAAGCAGCCTGTTCACCGGCGCGGCGACCTCGGCTGCATGGCCCAGTCTGCGATATGTTGTGCGATACGCAGTGACGCCCGTGATCAAGGCCCAGCCGACCGTGCTCCAAAAACCCGCTACGGCAATCGATCACTCCGTAACCTAACCCGCACGCGCCAGAAACGAAAAAATGCGGATGAATCGCAATGCTGCTCAGCCACCATGAACCGCTACCGGCGCTTAGTCGCGTAACAATCTTGCTGAGCGGGGCCTCATTCCTTCCAGTCTTCGAACCGTAAGATTGCTGATATAATCCTCATTGGAGCGGATTTAATCTGATGGAGCGAAAATCTGTGCCATGGCGGTAATCTCACGCTTGCCTTGGTTGCCCGACATGCACCGTCGCCCGAAGACGTCCTCCGCCAGCCACGAAGCACCATCAATAGTTGAATATTTTCAGACGGAAAAACCATGACCAATGCTTATGTTGAATATCGACCAAAGTCGGATCAGCAAACCCACGGGGTCACGCATCACGTGGTGATTGTAAACGAAAGAGAAGTTCAGACGTTTCGTACGCAGCTGGACGCTGAAAAATGGGCGTGTGCGCAAGGGTATGCGGTCCATGTAGCCCGCGAGCGGCATCGCCAGGATCGTCCCAATCCGGCACACTGGCGTAAGGCCGATTGCTAGTTTCATCGGCTGATCTATGAAGGCGGCACGACGGTCGAAAAATGATATCAATCGCTCCTCTCCGTCGTGCCCCCATTGCCCTCAGTTTCGGCAAACATCGCCTCAGTGTTGGATATGACTTTCTGCGGCGATCCCTTCGTCGACGAACTTGCCGTCTTTTCGCACAATCCCTATCTACTGATGGCAAGCACAGGAAGATGAATGGAATCCGGTCAAAAAGTGCAAAACTCCCCGATCCCGTTCTTTTCGGTCGCAGCGACCTTCATGATCGGTGCGACACTTCCAACATCAATCTATAGATCTTACGAGCAGCGTTACGCCTTCGGGCCCACCGCCATCACGGTGATTTTTGCGTGCTATGCCGCTGGAGCGTTGGGTGCATTGTTAGTCGCGGGAAACTGGTCGGATCAGCTGGGACGCCGACGTATGCTGCAATGGGGACTCGTGGCAGCAGCGGCCTCAGCAATAACCTTTCTGGTGGCCAACGGCTTGGTTGCACTAATGCTTGGCCGCATACTGTCTGGCATTTCAGCGGCAATCTTCACGAGTACCGCCACCGTTGCTGTAATTGAACAGGCGCCGCACAGATTCCGACACCAAGCAACGCTTGCTGCTACCGCATCCAATCTGCTCGGTCTCGGACTAGGGCCTTTCATGAGTGGCGTTTTAGTAGACTTGTTTCCCTGGCCAACGCGGTTGCCCTTTGCAGTGCATTTGCTCCTGGTCGCTGTTGCTGCTATTTACGTTTCTCGAGCGCCTGAGACCGCGTCCATTCCAGAACATCCGAAGTTAAGGATGCAACGAATTTCCTTGCCCGCCGAAGTTCGTACGACATTTGTCCCTGCGGCGCTCGCCGGGTTTTCCGGACCGCCCTAGCTCCAACGAATCCCGGGGTCACCCGATCCTGTGCTTCTGGTGCAGCGCTGCTCGGAAATCAGTACCGCGAGATAGAAATACCCGCGAGACACCTGGTCGGTTCTATCAATCAACAGACCTTCGGGCGGCCGCCGCCGCAAATGGCACATCAAGATTGCGGCAAAATGGCCCTGTTTCATCGATATACGGCGACGCATAGTCGCCTCATCGGTGGTGCTCGCTGGCATATCAACAGGTGTGGTCATGCCCATGAAATGACTATGCAGCGATAAATGGCTCGCAATCTGATGCCGATCGGTCATCGCCAAAGCTCGCTCAGACCACTACGTAATGCCGCTACTTCGATAACGCAGGACTCTCTTCCAACCGGACCTAGAGCGATGACCGAGCGGCCATGTGATGCGATTCCGCGCGAGTTGACAATGCGGCTAGTCAACTGCCTTTTTACGGACTCGGAATATGGGGGAACTGAAACGGCCTCCAAACGCTTTCGGTCCGAGCTCATATGGGCGGGCTCGACGCACGGAATTCGGACATCCGCGCGGGTTCTAGAGCGCCTGGCCGTTGCCAGGTCCGTCCATTGGGCAAGGGTTGCCCCCTTGATGCTCACACCTGAGCAGGAAACGTCGAACTTTGTTCCTCAATAGCAGGGAGACCCCCAGTGAAAACACAGACTACTTCGACCCAACTCCGAAACGCTCGCAAGGCAGGCATTGCGTCGTTCGTTGGCACCACGATCGAGTGGTACGACTTCTACGTGTACAGCACAGCCGCAGCACTTGTGCTAGGAAAGCTATTTTTTCCGAGTACCTCTGCATTGGCGGGAACGCTCGCTGCATTTGCAACGTTCTGGATCGGCTTTGTCTCTCGTCCGATTGGTGGCATTGTATTTGGCCATCTGGGAGATAGGGTTGGCCGCAAGAAGACACTCATTATCACTCTGATGTTGATGGGGTGCTGCACGACAGCGATGGGGCTACTGCCTACCTATGCACAAGTTGGGTTTACTGCGCCAGTTCTGTTGGTCGTATTGCGACTGCTGCAAGGCATCGCGATCGGCGGCGAATGGGGCGGCGCAGTCGTCCTGTCATCCGAACATGCTCCAAAAGGGAAGGAAATCTTCTATTCCGCCTTCGCGCAACAAGGATCTCCAGCAGGAAACCTCCTGGCGACGCTCGCGTATCTTGCCGTATCCACGCTGCCTGACCATCAGTTCATGACATGGGGCTGGCGTATCCCCTTTCTACTTTCCGCATTTCTGGTCGGTGTGGGAATATTCGTACGCTTGAGTGTCGAAGAATCTCCCGCGATGCAGGCGATCAAGGAAAGCAAAAAAATTGCAACACTCCCCATTGCCGAGGTATTGCGCGACTACAAAGCACTGGTAGCAATGGGCGTTGGCGCGTGTGTCATTGCGATCTCAGTGACATATTTCAAGACGACGTTCGCCCTTTCGTGGGCGGTGACATCGATCGGATTTGACCGAACCCAGTTTTTGAGTGTCATCACGGCTGCCATCATTGTTCAGCTAATCGTACAGCCGTTCGGTGCCGTTCTCGCCACAAAGATCGATCTCAAGAAGGCTATTTTATATATGCTGCTTCCAGAGATCGTGACCTTGCCGCTGATGTTCTCCTTGATTGCAACCCGTTCCACTCCCCTCGCTATGATCGGTATGTCCCTTGCCTCAATTCCGGCGGCCCTCTATTACGCATCGATGGCGGGCATCCTGGCCAAATCTTTCCCCGTACAGATCCGATATACCGGAATTTCACTTGCGTACCAGATTTGCGGAGCGCTGTTCGCAGGAACGACACCAATTCTGGGTCAATATCTTCTGAATGCCACAGGAACAATCGTGTCAGTGATTGCACTTGGCATCATGCATGTGTTGATTACGCTTGCCTGTGCGCTCATGCTTGTTGCACGAATCGAAGGCCACAGTATTCAAACAGCGCAAGATGCAGTTCCCGCCCGACTCTGAAATAGCCTGGAATTCTGCTGCGCGCCGATAAGGTTGAGCAGTCGTCGACCGCCAGTCCTGCCAAGTCGTTGACTGTAGTGACGGCCCCAGGCGTGGCAGCAGCGGAGAAAAAGGCTAACTCATCGCCTCGGCTGATTTCACGCATTCAGGCTCGATAGGCCTGTGGACGAAGCCCCGACTACCAATCCTAGTCCATCGCGTCATTGAAATGGCACCGGGCGAATTCGCCGCGATGGATCGTTGTACTTCCATTTGATCGGCTTCGGATTCTTGTTGTGCTCACGGATATAGCGCATCAGTTTGCGATCCAGATCCTTAACGGTGGTGAAGACGCCTC
>NZ_JACFYJ010000197.1:0-4072 GCF_037126505.1 Paraburkholderia bengalensis | reverse complement strand
CTGCCTTCGACGGGCGCCGGGGCGATCGCCGAGGGCCTCGCGCGAGCGCTCGACGGATCGATGAAATTGCCCGATGCCGATGCCTGCCGTGCGTATGCGCGCGCGAATTTCGACAATCCGGTGATCGCGCGGCGCGTGGCGGCTGTCTATAACGAGGCGATTCAGGTAGCGGCGTAACGGGGCAGGGCGGCAGAACGAGGGCGGCAGCGATGCCGTCCTTTTTTATGCGCCGACCGATAGTTCTCATCATTCAGGAATTATCAGATGCCAAGCTGCGTTCCGTACAATAATTCCGACCATTTCGGAATTATTGCCCAAAGACGCCGGTTCGATCGATAATTCTGATATTCTCGTAATTATCGATCCGTCTCGCTTGGAAGGCGGTTTTATTCCTGAAATAACGGAACTATGGCGCGCACCTTACCCCGACCGGCAGCGATGAACCCGCTCGCATCCGACATGGCGTCGTTGGGCCGGCTCGTTCGCAACCGCCGCGCGCAAAGCGCGCTTCGCATCGACGATGCGGCCGACATGCTGGGCGTATCGAAGGACGTGCTCTCACGTCTCGAAAACGGCCGCTCGGTCAGTCTGGACAAGGCCTTCAAGGTATTGCACGGACTCGGCCTGAACCTGCTGGTCGTCACGAACCAGCAGAGCCACGCCGTGCTGGACGCCATCGCGACGCCCGCCGCGCCGGCGGACGATGCCGCCGCGCTTTCCAGCGCGCCCTCGGAGCCGTCCTGATGCCGCACACGCTGCAAGTCATCACCGACGAGGGCACGGTAGGCCGACTTCATTTCGAAGCGAAACAGAGCCTGTATCGCTTCGAGTACGACGACCATTGGCCAGCGCGCCGCGATGCATTTCCCCTCTCGCCGCACATTCCGCTCGCGCGTGCGCAGCAGGTGGCCGAGGGTGCCGTGCATCGCTTCATCGCCAATCTGCTGCCGGAAGGGCGGGCGCTCGATGTGGCGTCCGTCGTCTATCAGGTCTCGAAGGACAACACGTACGGGCTCATTCGGATGCTCGGCAAGGAGCCCGTGGGCGGATTGAGCTTTCTCGCGCCATCGCAGCCGTCACCGCAACCTGCAGCGGACGAGCCCATGCCGATGCGCCGCGAGATTGCGCCCGACGAACTCAGCCAACGTATCCGCGAGCGTGACGTGATTCCGTTTCCCGTCTGGGACGGCAAGGTTCGGCTGTCGGTGGCCGGCTATCAGGACAAGCTGCAAGTGCTGGTGGAGGGCGAACGCCTCGCGCTCGCCGACGGTGCATTGAGTTCGACGCACATCCTGAAGCCCGAATCGCGCAGCCCCGTCACGCCATGCATGGTCGCCAACGAGCACTATTGCATGACGCTCGCCGCACGCATGGGATTGCAGGCGGCGCCCGTGTCGATCCGGCGCATTCCCGAGCCGATTTTGCTGGTCGAGCGCTTCGACCGGACGGTCGTGCTGGACCCGTCAGACGGTGTGTCCGTTCAGGCCGTGCGGCGCCGGCATGTGATCGACGGTTGCCAGGCGCTCGATCTGCCCGTCAGCTTCAAATACGAGCGCAATTTCGGCAATACGCGCGATGTGCGCAATATCCGCGAAGGCGCGAGTTTCGAGAAGCTCTTTGCGCTGCAACGGCATCTGGACAATCCCGCTGCCGCCCGCACGTTCATGGTTCGCTGGGCGCTCTTCCAGTTGCTGATCGGCAACAGCGACGCGCATGGCAAGAACCTGTCGTTCTTCGTGCATGGCGGCGGCCTCGAGCCGGCGCCGCTATACGACCTGGTGTCCGTCAACGCGTACGGCGAGCGCGTCGAGCAGGACATGGCGATGGGTTACGGCGATGCTTTTCGCCTCGAAGAAATCACGCCGCTCGAACTCGCCGACTTCGCGCGGCGCACGGGCACGCTGCCGCGCTATCTCGCGCGCGAGATGACCCGCATGGCGCAGGCCGCGAAGGCACTCGCACCTGAACTCGCACAAGCCGACGTGTACGTCGGCGACGAGCGCGCAATGGTGCAGACGATTGCGGCGTTCATCGCGGCGCAGGCCGACCGTCTGCTGCAATTCGCGCCAATGGTGCCGCGCGTCGATCGAAAGCTGCTGTAGCAAGAAACAGGGCGCTTCGCGCGCCCCTTCATCAGCACATCAGCACGACAGCCCATTCTGGTTTCGCGCGACATCGGCATCGACCATCATCTTGCACAGCTGTTCGAGCGACGTTTGCGGATGCCAGCCGAGTTTCTCGCGTGCCTTGTCCGCGCAGCCGATCAGCAGATCCACTTCGGCCGGGCGATAGAACTTCGGATTCACGCGAATCAGCGTCTTGCCCGTGCGCACGTCGATGCCCGTCTCGCGCTCGTTGCGGCCCGACCATTCGAGCTGATAGCCAGCCGCCGCGAACGCCATCTTCACGAAATCGCGCACCGTCTCCGTGCGGTTCGTCGCGAGCACGTAGGTGTCGGGCTCGTCGGCCTGCAGCATCCGCCACATGCCTTCGACGTATTCGAGCGCAAAGCCCCAGTCGCGCTTCGCATCGAGGTTGCCGAGTTCGAGCACGTCGGCCTTGCCGAGCTTGATTTTCGCGACCGTGTCGGTGATCTTGCGCGTGACGAACTCGCGGCCGCGCAGCGGCGATTCGTGATTGAACAGAATGCCGCTCGTCGCGAACATGCCGTACGACTCGCGATAGTTGATGGTCGACCAGTGCGCGAACAGCTTCGCGACGCCATACGGGCTGCGCGGATAAAACGGTGTTTCCTCGCGTTGCGGCACGGCTTGCACCTTACCGAACATCTCGGACGTGGACGCCTGATAGAAGCGCATCTTCGGGTTCACCGTGCGAATGCCTTCGAGCAGATTCAGCACGCCGACGCCCGTCACGGCGGCCGTCGTCGACGGCTGGTCGAACGACACGCCGACGAAGCTCTGCGCGGCGAGGTTGTAAAGCTCGTCGGCCTGCACGGTGTCGAGCAGGCGCAGCGTCGATCCGGCGTCGGTCAGGTCGTGCTCGACGAGCTGCAGGTTCGGATCATTCATCACGCCCAGTTCTTCCATCCGCCAGAAGTTGACGGAACTGGTCCGCCGATACGTGCCCGTCACCTGATAGCCCTTGCCGAGCAGCAGTTTCGTCAGATAGGCGCCGTCCTGGCCGGATACGCCCGTGATGATGGCCTTGCGTTGTGGGGTCATGAGTTGCCTCTCGTCGGGTTGGCGGAAGTGGATTGAAGCGCAGCGGCTGCGGGCCGCCGCTGTTGTGATGAGAGCGCCGCGTCGCCGCACAGGCGGCGCACGATGGGATCGATGACGGCGAAGTCCTGCTGCGCTTTCACGCGATACAGCTCGGGCTTCGGATGCGCGCCGTCGGACATGTGCGTTTTCCAGTCGGCCATCGCTGAGATCTGCGCGTAGTGATCGACGAGCGGCACCTGCTGTTCGGCCGCGACGCGTCGCGTCATGGCCGCCATTTCGGCGAGCCGCGCGTTCAGACGCGCATCGGGCATCGGGTTCGACGTCTGCAGCACGGGCAGCTTGCCGAGCGCCTGCGCCGTTTTCACGAGTTCCGTTTCGGCTGCGTAGAACTGTTCGGGCGTCTGGTTGTGCATCACTTCGTTGATGCCGTAGTTGATCGTCACGATCTGCGCGTTCGATGCAGCGAGACGCGCCTTCCATGGCGCCTTGCCCGCCGTGCGCGCGGTGCTCGTCCCGTCGCGCAGTTGCGTCGCCATCGTGCCGCCGACGCCGTCGTTCACCACCGATACGCGCGCGCCATACTTCGCGCGCAGGGCATCCTGCAGATACGTCACCGCGTTGTCGGCGAGCGGCCCGCAATGGCCGTCGCTGCATGAAATGCCGAGCGTGGTCGAGTCGCCGAAGGCTTCGATCAGCACTGGCGGCGCATCCGCGCGAACGGACGAAGCCGCAAAAGCGAGTGCGCAGCCTGCGGCGCGCAGTGCGAGCGCGGGCTTCATGCGCTCGTCCTCGATCCTTCGCGTGCCGCTTGCAGCGCATCGTCGTGTGGATGCGCGCGCGGCGCGCCGCCATGAATCAGACGACGCTCGAAGCCGAACCACGACGCG
>NZ_JACFYJ010000196.1:0-4095 GCF_037126505.1 Paraburkholderia bengalensis | reverse complement strand
CATTATCTCGAGTTGAGTTTTATGCGGCGAAACGGTTGTGCTGCAGCGAGCGGATTCGGTCAGAGCCGCGTAGCACTCGGCATAATATTCGTTGCGACGCGATGCGAACATGGCGTCCAAACGGAGGCGAGTGCAAGCATGCAAATTCCGCTGCGAACGCAATCCAGCGCCGAGAGATATATCGCCAGGCGTGAATGGGTCACGGTACGTCTGGAACGTTGTCCGTTACATCCCGCAGGCGGATGCGGTTTTGCTCGCCATGGCACCTACCGCCGCGTGACGCCAGCGGGGATGCGCATTGCGCGGTGGTACTGTCCTCTGGTAGGCAAGACCTTTAGCCTTCTGCCCGATTTTCTCGCTGCAAGGTTTCCAGGGCTACTCGGTTCAATCGATGCAGCCGTTGCAAGCGCGTCAAGCATGCGAAGTGTAGAGGCAGCAGCCGATGCGTTGCGATCGGACGACGTGAGTTTGTCAGCGGCCGCACGCTGGTTGCGCCGCCGTCTATGGGCAGTTCAAGCAGCGTTACGTGGGCTCGATCTCCTACCCCGGGCAACAACGCTCGGCACTAGGCGACAGAAGCCGGCCGGCGTATGTGATTCGCTGTTCGAACTGCGGCGTGCGCTTGCGCACCATACCCTCAACAATCTGCCGGCCCCGCTGGGCTTTCTGCCATCGCGGCGGAATGCTTCGCGCCTCAGCGCCGGCGTCCAACAAGAGATGGGGCATGACAGCAGCCGGGGACGAATTTACGCTGGATCGGGTAACAGCGAGGGTGCCGAATGCGACATCAATCTGCCGATCCGCCCCCATCCGACACATCTCCGACGACGACGGAGATCGTTCGCGTGTGGCACGACGACCGTTCTGTAGGCGACGGCGCTGGCAGACTGTACCTTTGGTGGATCCGGCGCTTCAGGGGATATTGCGAGCAGCGTGGGCTTGACGAGCGCGCTGAGCTGACTCGCGACGGTGCGCGTCGATTCTTTGACTGGTACGCTCGCAGGCACAGCGTCAGCCCTGACAGAGCCGCAATCTCCGGGACGGCTTTGTACGCGCTCAATCGGGTCTATTACGTGCTGGGAAGGGATCCGCCGCCGTGGCGTCTCCAACCGCCTTCTGCTCGACCCGCCACTGCGTTGCTACGCGCGTATGCGGACTATCTCATAGCGCATCGCGGTAACCCGATGGTGACCGTGCACAAGCGGCTGACGCACATAGGCTATTTTCTCCAACACCTGCGTGTCCTTGACCGAACCTGGCGGTCGATGACGCTTGTCGACGTTGACGCATTCCTGGTCGACTGTAGCCGTCGCTATGCGCGTACCACTACGGCCGATATCGCCGGCAGTATTCGGTCCTTTTCCCGTTTTCTGTTCGCCACCGGGCGCAGCTCGCGCAACCTCGCCGATTCGGTAATCGCTCCCGTCCAGCCACGATATGAGCGGCCACGCCGAGCCCTGCCATGGGAGGATGTCCAGCATTTACTGGCAGCGGTGGATCAATCAAATCCGCATGGCCTGCGCGACTACGCCATGCTGCTGATGATGGTGACCTATGGATTCGGAGCCGGTGAACTGATCCGGCTGCGACTGGACGATATCAACTGGACCTCGTCGTCGTTACAGGTTACGCGTCCCAAGACTGGCGCGGTCTTTACTCTGCCGCTTCTGCCGGTCGTCGCGAGGGCGCTGGTCCGCTATCTTCGCGGCGGAAGGCCCCCACATACCGCAACCCGATATCTGTTCGTCCAGTTGAAGCTGCCGTTCGCGCCGCTCACGGGATCCTCAGCCGTCTGGCACGTCATCGCCAAACATGCGGCCGCAGCCGGGCTGACGGCGCAGTATCTCGGTAGTCACGTCCTGCGGTACTCTCACGCTGCTCGCCAGATCGACCTGGGAGCAGATCCGCGAATCATTTCAGAGATTCTCGGTCATCGCGACCCGGACTCCTTATCGGCATATGTGCGTATCGCAACGGAGACCTTGCGCGACGTCTCGCTTCCGGTCCCATCATGAGAACGCTCGTGACAGCAGCCGGTTTGGCACACGACGCTGCGAAGTTTCTGCGGTTTCGCCGGGCCATGGGCGTGCAATATTTGCGCGGCGAGTTCGTGCTCAACGGTTTCGTCCAATTCATCGCTGAACAATGGGGGTGGAGAGCAGACGTCGCCCTCGATGAGGCCATTGGGCGATGGCTCTCGCGTAAGACCGGGCGTAAGCCGGTCACGGTGGGGCTGGAATTCGGGGTAGTGCGCCAGCTATGTCTGTACCGACGTCGAGAGGATCCATCCGGATATGTGCCCGAGCACGCGCTCGCGCCGGTCAAGGAATCGCACTATATCCCCTACATCTTCTCGCGCGATGAAGTGACGAGAATGTTGCAGGTGGCGAGCAGCCATCGTGGTCGATGGATCTGGGCACGGATGCTACGCACGTTGATGCTGGTGCTGTACTGTACCGGCCTGCGACTGGGCGAAGCGGTACGCTTGCGTATGGAAGACGTGGATCTAAGGCGCGGTACATTCCTGATTCCACACAGCAAGGGACGATCGCGTATCGTTCCGTTTCGCCCCGACCTCGCGCAGGAGTTGCGTCAATACCTTCATGCGCGTCACGAGATCCTCGAGCGCCTCGGCGTTAGCGAGCCGCGAGCATTGTTTATCCGGCTCGACGGTACGCCGCTCACCGTGAAGTCCGCGTCTGATGCGCTCCGCCGATTACTTCGTCAGTTGTCGATGAAGCCACCGACAGGCAGGGTCGGCGCCAGACCTTACGAGTTTCGCCACGCCTTTGCCGTGCACCGTCTCACGGCATGGGCCGAAGCCAGAGTCGATATGCACGTGAAGCTCCCGTGGTTGTCGGCGTATCTCGGTCACCAGGATGTCCTCGGTACCGAGGTGTACCTGAAGGCGACGCCACAACTTCTCCAACTCGCCAGTCAACGATTCCGGCGTCATCTGCGCAGCGCGGGGCCAGTCGAATGAAGACCGTACCGTCGGCCGCGTTGTTCACGCGCGTCGAATCATTCTTTACCGACAACCTGCAGCGCATACGAGGCGCCAGCGAGCATACCGTGCATGCCTATCGCGACGCGCTGAAGCTGTTCTTTGAATTCGTCGCCGCGAACAAGCGATGCAGTCTTTCGGGAATTGCCCTTGACGACATGACCGCAGAGACCGTTAGCCAGTTCCTGCTTCATCTGGAGATGGATCGCTCGAACTCCGCAGCGACGCGCAATTGCCGGCGATCTGCTATTCGAAGCTTCTTCCGACACCTGCTGCGTACCGATATCGTGCACTCGCAACAGTATGCTCGAGCGCTTGCCATTCCGGCAAAGAAGGTGTGGCATCGCCCGGCGACCTATCTGGAAGCTGACGAGGTTCGCGCAATTCTCGCCAGACCCAACCCGGCAACGGTTGAGGGCGGTCGCGACTACGCGTTATTGCTGTTTCTCTACAATACCGGTGCGCGCGTTAGCGAAGCAGCAAACCTTTGCTGGAGCGACTTGGAGCTGACTGCGCCTCGGCAGGTTTGTTTGCATGGTAAAGGTCGAAAGGATCGGCTCTTGCCGCTGTGGCGCGATACGGCCAATGCGCTGCATCGCCTGCGGATGGGCGCTCAACCAGATCGGCAGCCGCATGTCTTTCTCAACCGTCGGGGCGAAGCATTGAGCCGCGATGGAATTGCCTACATCCTGCATCGACATGTACAAGGGGCCACGCAGGTTTTACCCACGCTGGACCGGAAGCGCATCACACCGCATGTCCTGCGCCATAGCTGCGCCGTCGCGCTATTGCAATCTGGCACAGACATCACTGTAATTCGCGACTACCTTGGCCACGCGAGTATCGCAACGACAGGACGCTACGTTACGACAAACCTCCAGATGAAACGCGACGCTCTGGAAACCTTCTGGCAGCATGCCGGGATTCGGCCAGCCCGAGCAAAGGCATGGAAGCCTACACCGGACCTTCTGGTGTTTCTGGACTCCCTTTGACTGCCGGGATTTATGTAGCAACCGGCGATGCGCTGGGGCCGCCGACGCAACGTCCACGGCGTCAGACTCCACATAAAAATTAACTCGAGATAATGCGCC
>NZ_JACFYJ010000195.1:0-4145 GCF_037126505.1 Paraburkholderia bengalensis | reverse complement strand
TCACGGTTTTGTCCTCGACCCCGGCAGGCGGCTGCTCCCCCCGGTAGGCCAGCTCGCGGCGATGTAGCTCGATGCGTTCACGCTCGATGGCTTCCTCGACCTGCTCCGCGCTCACATAGGCAGCGCGCATCACGGGCTCGTTGAGATAGAGCGCGTCACCCGTAGCGATGGCGCCCATTGCAAGCTCGGGGTTATGCGGCACGCCGAGCTTGCGCACCAGCAGCACGTCAAGGGGACAGCACAAGACCTTCGCCACTTCATAGCCAACCGGTACGCCGCCGCGCGGCAGTGCCAGCACCACGACGTCGCGGCGCCCGGCATAGCGACTTAACGCAGCCGCGAGCTGCTGGCCAGCATCGGCGCGATCTCGAAAAATATGACTCATGGTCGATATCCAGTCAGTGATGCCGTGAAGCTCGAATGGCGTGGCTGCATCCGCTACGGGTGCGTTACCGTTGCGCGCTCAGGATGACGGGGCGGTGAGCCAGCGCGCAAACCAGCCAACGGCGAGGCGGGTCACTTCGTCGAGGGCGCCGGGTTCCTCGAAGAGGTGCGTCGCTCCCGATACGATTGCCGTGCGATGGTCGCACGTCAGTTGCCCGGCGGCCTTGCGATTCAGCCGGATCACCTCCGTGTCGAGTTCGCCGACGATCAGCAGTGTTGGCGCGCGGACGGAAGTGAGCGATGTCCGCGCAAGGTCGGGCCGTCCACCCCGCGACACAATGGCGCCCACCGTACCCGTCTCTGCCGCTGCGACAAGTGCGGCTGCGGCGCCTGTACTCGCGCCGAACAGCCCCACCCGTAGCGACCCGACCGCCGGCCTTTGCTGCAGCCAGGCAAGGGTTGCGCCCAGCCGTCGCGCCAGCAGCGCGATGTTGAAGCGGTAGGTCGCGTCGATGTCGTCGTGCCGCTGCTCATCCAGCGTCAGCAGATCGAATAGCAGCGTTGCGAACCCGGCTTGCTGCAGACCCGCCGCCACCTGCCGGTTTCGCGGGCTGAAGCGGCTGCTGCCGCTACCGTGCACGAATACGACGACCGCGCGCGCGCGATCGGGAATTTCGAGAATCCCATCCAGCTTGACGTAATCAACGGGAATCTCAACCTGTAGCGTTTGCATCTGTCGCTCCTGTTCATCACCGCGCTCCGCACCGGCCGCCGCGCGAGGAGCAGCACCTCTTGTATGGATCATCGTGTCTGTTCCGCACATTCAATTGACTTCGATCAACTGGATGACGCGGACAACTCTCGCAAGCGACGTTTTGAGCGCCGAAGGCGGCGACGTCGCATGCTCACCAGCAGCCGCGCTGTCTGGATGGCGCGTCGGCGGAAGGGGGCGCCGACGGATGACGTATGTGCCGAACCAGCGCTTTGATGAGGGAGGCGGCGATTGCAAGGATGCACAGCACGACAAACCACAACACGAGGACATAACCAATCAGTTTCCAGAACTCGCTGACACGCTGCTGGAGCACCCACGCCTGATACGAAGCCGCATCGTCTGCCGCGTTCGGAAACGAGGTGCGGTACATGAACAGGGCGAGGCAGCGATCGCTTTCGGGAAGCGCCGCAGCGAGGCGTGCACCGGCCGGCAACGCACGCACCGACGCGCATTCCGGCGCGTTCATACCCGCCACGACACCTGCGTTCAGCGGGTAGTCATAGATTGCGCCAAGCCACGTCGTGCCGATCGCGAGCATCAGACAAGCGCATACGCCTTGAACGTATCGGCGCAGCCAGCGATGTCGATAAGGACGGGCAGCGTTGTCCATGATGAATCCCCCATGCCATTGCATTCGTCCGGCGAATAGCAGCCCCAGCTGAAATGCGCGGACGCGTCACCTGCGCGCGACTCGTGCCGGTGATGTGAGTGGACGAAGCTGAACAGTTCGGATCATCTGACATCCGCAGCCCAACACGATTGACATCGATCAAGCATGGGACGATGACCTGGATCAACGAGTAAGTCACGCCGACGGCCATGCTGTGGTTGTGCAGCAGAATACTCACCCATATGACACGTCGGGCGCACCGAGCCGAGCAAATGCCAATTCACAACGCGGATATCGCCGAGATTTTCAACGAGATTGCCGACCTGCTCGAAATTCAGGGTGACAATCCGTTTCGGGTGCGCGCGTACCATAATGCGGCGCGATCGGTTGGCGAGT
This sequence comes from Paraburkholderia bengalensis, assembly GCF_037126505.1. Classification (NCBI taxonomy): domain Bacteria; kingdom Pseudomonadati; phylum Pseudomonadota; class Betaproteobacteria; order Burkholderiales; family Burkholderiaceae; genus Paraburkholderia; species Paraburkholderia bengalensis. The sequence goes on along the minus strand of NZ_JACFYJ010000195.1, from coordinate 1,980 downwards.
ATGCGAAAAACGTGCGAACGATGATCGCGGAGGGTGCCGACCTGAAAACGATTCCCGCGATCGGCGACGACCTTGCGCTCAAGATCCGCGAAATCGTCGCCACTGGCTCATGCCCGCTACTTGCGAGCCTGCGAGCCCAGTTGCCGTCGGCAGTCGTCGCGTTACTGCGCGTGCCGGGCCTCGGACCAAAGCGCGTGCGGCAGCTCTACGAGCAACTGCATGTGCAGTCTCTGGAACAACTGGAGCAGGCCGCCGCGGAGGGCCGGATCCACACGTTGCGCGGATTCGGTCCGCTGACCGAGGCGCATATCCTTGCAAACCTGCAGGGTCGCCTCGACAAATCGCGCCGCTTTCAACTCGCACAGGCCAGCCAGCGCGCGGAGGCATTGCTGGTCTGGCTCGCGGCATTGCCCGACGTAGAACGCGTGGAAGCGGCGGGTAGCCTGCGGCGACTGCGCGACACCGTTGGCGACATCGACATTCTCGCCACGGCACGCGATCCGGCCGCGGTCACCCAGCGGTTTGCCCATTATGACGACGCGACCGCGGTACTCGCGCATGGCCCTACCCGAGCAAGCATCGTGCTTCGCGGCGGACTGCAGGTCGATCTACGCGTGGTCAAACCCGAGAGCTTCGGCGCTGCACTCATCTACTTCACGGGCTCGAAGGCGCACAATATGGCGTTACGCCGCCTCGGCCAGGAGCACGGCCTCAAGATCAACGAATATGGCGTTTTCCGCGGAAAGACGCGTATTGCCGGCGAGACCGAGGAGTCCATCTATGCGAGCGTCGGGCTGCCCTGGATTCCACCGGAGCTTCGCGAAGACCGCGGCGAGATCGACGCAGCGCGCGACGCCGCCCTTCCTGCCCTGGTTACGCGCAGCGACCTGCGCGGAGACCTTCACACGCATACGCTCGCCAGCGACGGCCGCGCATCGCTACGCGAGATGGCCCTTGCCGCCCGCGAGCGCGGCCTGTCGTATCTGGCCATTACGGATCATTCGAAGCGCCTGGCGATGACCCACGGCCTGGACGCAACGAGGCTAGCCGCACAGGTCGACGAGATCGACCAGCTCAACGCACAGTTAACGGGTATCACCTTGCTCAAGGGCATAGAAGTCGACATACTCGAAGACGGCCGACTCGATCTTCCCGATGCTGTTCTTGTCCGGCTCGATCTTGTGGTCGGCGCGATTCACAGTCATTTCAATCTGCCGCGCGAGCGCCAGACCGAGCGTATCCTTCGCGCGCTGGACCATCCCTCGATGACCGTGCTGGCGCATCCTTCCGGCCGGCTGATCGGCAGCAGGGAACCAGCGGACATCGATATGTTGCGCGTGATCCGCAAGGCGAGGGAGCGCGGCTGCTTTCTGGAACTCAATGCCCAGCCCGAGCGCCTTGATCTGACCGATACGGTCTGCCGCATGGCGAAGGATCACGGTGTACTGATTTCCATCGATTCCGACGCACACAGCGAGGCCCAGCTCGACAACTTGCGCTATGGCGTCAATCAGGCGCGCCGCGGATGGCTGGAAAAAACGGATGTGCTGAACGCACGCTCGCTCGCGCAACTGCGCCCGCTGCTTGCGCGGACCATGCGCTCACGTACTCGCGAGGCTTCCGAGAGTCCATAGGTTGCTTCGGTCAACCAGTCTGGCAGACCTATCTGGCAGGCGTGCAGCGGCTTAGCTGCACGCTTTGGAAAGACCACGAAGAGCGCGTAGCGCATGCTCACGCCGCACGAATGCAAACAGACCACCAGGCGACATCACGATGAACACCGCGCCAATGCTCTTCTCCCCTCCCGCGAGTCACGCCTACGCGCAGCGTGTGGCCACCACGCTTGGCACGGCGCTGGCCGAGCACGAGTGGCGTCCTTTCGAGGATGGTGAACACAAGATGCGCCCGCTCGAAAGCGTCCGCGGTCGCGACGTGTATGTGATCCATTCGCTGTATGCCGAACCCGGTCACACGGTGAAC
>NZ_JACFYJ010000194.1:0-4159 GCF_037126505.1 Paraburkholderia bengalensis | reverse complement strand
TCACGGTTTTGTCCTCGACCCCGGCAGGCGGCTGCTCCCCCCGGTAGGCCAGCTCGCGGCGATGTAGCTCGATGCGTTCACGCTCGATGGCTTCCTCGAGCTGCTCCGCGCTCGCATAGGCAGCACGTATCACGGGTTCGTTGAGATAGAGCGCGTCACCCGTCGCGATGGCGCCCATTGCAAGCTCGGGGTTATGCGGCACGCCGAGCTTGCGCACCACCAGCACGTCGAGGGGACAGCATAAAACCTTCGCCACTTCATAGCCAACCGGTACGCCGCCGCGCGGCAGTGCCAGCACCACGACGTCACGGCGCCCGGCATAGCGACGCAACGCATCCGCGAGTTGCTGGCCAGCATCGGCGCGATCTCGAAAAATATGACTCATGGTCGATATCCAATCAGTGATGCCGTGAAGCTCGAATGGCGTGGCTCCATGTGCAACAGGTGCGGCACCGTTCCGCGCTCAGGATGACGGGGCGGTGAGCCAGCGCGCAAACCAGTCAACCGCAAGGCGGGTCACTTCGTCGAGGGCGCCGGGTTCCTCGAAGAGGTGCGTCGCTCCCTCCACGATTGCCGTGCGATGCTCGCACGTCAATTGCCCGGCGGCCTTGTGATTCAGCCGGATCACCTCCGTGTCGAGTTCACCGACGATCAGCAGCGTTGGCGTGCGGACGGACATGAGCGATGTCCGCGCAAGGTCGGGCCGTCCACCCCTCGACACAATCGCGCCCACCGTACTCGTCTCTGCCGCTGCGACAAGTGCGGCCGCGGCGCCTGTACTCGCGCCGAAGAGCCCCACCCGCAGCGACCCGACCGCGGGCCTTTGCTGCAGCCAGACAAGGGTTGCGCCCAGCCGTCGCGCCAGCAGCGCGATGTTGAAGCGGTAGGTCGCGTCGATGTCGTCGTGCCGCTGCTCATCCAGCGTCAGCAGATCGAATAGCAGCGTTGCGAACCCGGCTTGCTGCAGACCCGCCGCCACCTGCCGGTTTCGCGGGCTGAAGCGGCTGCTGCCGCTACCGTGCACGAATACGACGATCGCGCGCGCGTGATCGGGAATCTCGAGAATCCCGCCCAGCTTGACGTAATCAACGGGAATCTCAACCTGTAGCGTTTGCATCTGTCGCTCCTGTTCATCACCGCGCTCCGCCATGACCACCGCGCGGGAGCAGCACACATCTTGTAAGGATCATCGTGTCTGTTCCGCACACTCAATTGACTTCGATCAAGTGGATGACGCAGACAACTCTCGCAAGCGACGTTTTGAGCGCCGAAGCGGGCGACGTCGCATACTCACCGGCAGCCGCGCGGTCTGGATGGCGTGTCGACGGAACGGGGCGACGACGTATGACGTATGCGCCGAACCAGCGCTTTGATGAGGGCGGCGCCGATTGCAAGGATGCACAGCACGACAAACCACAACACGAGGACATAACCAATCAGTTTCCAGAATTCGCTGACGCGCTGTTGGAGCACCCACGCCTGATACGAAGCCGCATCGTCTGCCGCGTTCGGAAACGAGGTGCGGTACATGAACAGGGCGAGGCAGCGATCGCTTTCGGGAAGCGCCGCAGCGAGGCGTGCACCGGCCGGCAACGCACGCACCGACGCGCATTCCGGCGCGTTCATACCCGCCACGACACCTGTGTTCAGCGGGTAGTCATAGATTGCGCCAAGCCAGGTTGTGCCGATCGCGAGCATCAGACAAGCGCATGCGCCTTGAACATATCGGCGTAGCCAGCGATGTCGATAAGGACGGCCAGCGTTGTCCATCATGAATCCCCCATGCCATCGCATCCGCCCAGCGAATGGCAGCCCCAGCACAAATTCGCGGCTGCGTCACCCGCGCGCGACTCGTGCCAGAGATGTGAGTGGCACGAAGCGGAACGATTTACATCGTCGTATGTCCGCAGCCCAACCCGATTGACATCGATCAAGCATGGGACGATGACCTGGATCAACGTGTAAGTCATGCCGACGGCCATGCTGTGTTCAGAGAAGGGGTGTGCAGAAGCGTACTCACCCATATGACACATCGGGCGCACCGAGCCGAGCAAATGCTAATTCACAACGCAGATATCGCCGAGATTTTCAACGAGATTGCCGACCTGCTCGAAATTCAGGGAGAGAATCCGTTTCGGGTGCGCGCGTACCGCAATGCGGCGCGATCGGTTAGCGAGTCCTCGAAAAACGTGCGAACGATGATCGCGGAGGGTGCCGACCTGAAAACGATTCCCGCAATCGGCGACGACCTTGCGCTCAAGATCCGCGAAATCGTCGCCACTGGCTCATGCCCGCTACTTGCGAGCCTGCGAGCCCAACTGCCGTCGGCAGTCGTCGCGTTACTGCGCGTGCCGGGCCTCGGACCTAAGCGCGTGCGGCAGCTCTACGAGCAACTGCATGTGCAGTCTCTGGAACAACTGGAGCAGGCCGCCGCGGAGGGCCGGATCCACACGTTGCGCGGATTCGGTCCGCTGACCGAGGCTCATATCCTTGCAAATCTGAGGGGCCGCCTCGACAAATCGCACCGCTATCAATTCGCACAGGCCAGCCAGCGCGCAGAGGCTCTGCTGGTCTGGCTCGCGGCATTGCCCGACGTAGAACGCGTGGAAGCGGCGGGTAGCCTGCGGCGACTGCGCGACACCGTTGGCGACATCGACATCCTCGTCACGTCGCGGGAGCCGGCCGCGGTAACGCAGCGCTTTGTCGCTTACGACGACGTGAGCGCGGTGCTTGCGCGTGGACCGACCCGAGCGAGCGTCGCGCTCCGCGGCGGGCTGCAGGTCGATCTGCGCGTAGTCGAACCCGAATGCTACGGCGCTGCACTCACCTACTTCACCGGTTCGAAGGCGCATAACGTCGCGTTACGCCGCCTGGGCCAGGAACTCGGCCTTAAGGTCAACGAATACGGCGTCTTCCGCGGAAAGACATGTATTGCCGGCGAGACTGAGGAGTCCGTCTATGCGAGCGTCGGCCTGCCGTGGATCGCGCCAGAGCTTCGCGAAGACCGGGGTGAGATCGAAGCGGCGCGCGTCGCCGCCCTGCCTACCCTGGTTACGCGCAGCGACCTGCGCGGAGACCTTCACACGCATACGCTCGCCAGCGACGGCCGCGCATCGCTATGCGAGATGGCCCTTGCCGCCCGCGAGCGTGGCCTGTCGTATCTGGCCGTTACGGATCATTCGAAGCGCCTGGCGATGACCCACGGGCTGGATGCAACGAGGCTCGCGGCACAGATCGGCGAGATCGACCAGCTCAACGCACAGTTAACGGGTATCACGCTGCTCAAGGGCATAGAAGTCGACATACTCGAAGACGGCCGGCTCGATCTTCCCAATGCTGTTCTTGCCCGGCTCGATCTCGTGATCGGGGCGATTCACAGTCATTTCGATCTCCCGCGCGAGCGCCAGACCGAGCGTATCCTTCGCGCGCTGGACCATCCCTCGATGACCATGCTGGCGCATCCTTCCGGCAGGCTGATCGGCAGCCGGGAACCGTCGGACATCGATATGTTGCGCGTGATCCGCAAGGCGAGGGAGCGCGGCTGCTTTCTGGAACTCAATGCCCAGCCCGAGCGCCTTGATCTGACCGATACGGTCTGCCGCATGGCGAAGGATCACGGTGTACTGGTTTCCATCAATTCCGACGCACACAGCGTGGCCCAGCTCGACAACCTGCGCTACGGCGTCAATCAGGCGCGTCGCGGATGGCTGGAAAAAGCCGATGTGCTGAACGCCCGCTCGCTTGCGCAACTGCGCCCGCTGCTTGCCCGGACGATGCGCTCACGTGTTCGCGAGGCCTCCGAGAGTCCATAGGTTGCCTCGGTTAACAGGTCTGGCAGGCGCATCTGGCGGTGTCAGCGGCATGGCCGCTGCACGCTTTGGAAAGACCACGAAGGGCGCGTAGCGCATGCTCACGCCGCACGAATGCAAACAGACCACCAGGAGACATCACGATGAACACCGCGCCAATGCTCTTCTCCCCTCCAGCCAGTCACGCCTACGCACAGCGCGTGGCCACCACGCTTGGCACGGCGCTGGCCGAGCACGAGTGGCGTCCTTTTGAGGATGGTGAACACAAGATGCGCCCGCTCGAAAGCGTCCGCGGTCGCGACGTGTATGTGATCCATTCGCTGTATGCCGAACCCGGTCACACGGTGAAC
>NZ_JACFYJ010000193.1:0-4160 GCF_037126505.1 Paraburkholderia bengalensis | reverse complement strand
GGCCGCTTTCCATGCGCCGAACAACCAGCCTGACCCGATGATCGAACCGAGTCCCGTCAGCATCAGCGCAAACGGGCCGATGTGCCGTTGAATTGAACTATTCAATTGTCTTCCTCATATCTCAGGTGCGCGGAAGCGCTTTGCCACCTGGCGATGGCGTCGGCGAATTCCGGCTTTCCTTGTTATTCGATAGCGAAGCGCGACGGCTGTCGTGCGCTGCGCCGCGAGAGGTATCGTCGACGGTTCTGGTGCCGTCGAGCGAGAGCGGGATAGTCGCGAAATGGCCCGGGCACGTCCAATGCCGATTGCGCATGAGGGTCATGCACAAGAAACATAACGTCGAATGCACGCCGATGCGGCGGGCCTTAAAGCGTCTATATGATGTCTGTCAGCAAGCACGCGAGCCGGCATAACGGAATTGGCGCGAGCCGCGCAAATCATTTCGAGTTCGGAATCGAAGACGAGTGTTTTCAGGGCTTTGGGCAATGTGACCCTGACCCAGGATATCGCCCGGTTCAAAAGTAGAGAAACTCGGCATGATGTGTCCAGGCGGACACGAAGGCCATGCCATGAAGTCGAGCAAGTTCACGGTTGTTGGCATGTCTCATTCGCTGCATCGGTAACAGTCGGTTGCGCGCGATTCGTCGGCGCTGCTCATGCGCATCCAGGAAATCACGCCACGCGCATGAAGGGGGAGCATGTGGTCGAAGCGCTGATGCGCATCACCGCCATGCGCGGGGCACCCTGGCACCATCAAGGTCGACAATGACAGCGAGTTCATCTCGAAGGCAATGGATCGCTGGGCCCACGAACATGGCGTTCAACTGGATTTCACCCGACCGTGTCAGTCAGCGAAGCCTCGTGTGCTCCGCCACTTAATGGAGCACCTCGTTCCTTTACAGCGCCGATGCCTGGCCGTCAGCGATTCCTCCCGCGAAAGCGAAGGCCGAAAGGCAGCGCTTCGAACTCGCGAGCCAGGCGGTTTTTATGGCCCTACATTCTTGACAAGCGACGTGCGCGCCGTGCTCCACCCCGCGGCCATATCGCGTGTCATTGCAGCGCACCTTAAGAATCTCTAATAGCCAAACCAGAGAAAAATGGTGCACTGCACACCCAGTTTCGCGCTTGCCGCGCATGCACTTGTTCCTCAAGCGCAATCTGTGCGTTCCCACGTACTTCGCCATGTACCAGCGGGAAGTCAAATACACCTTGACGAACTATCTTTAGATATATATCTTTCGATACATCTTAAGACATTCGGAGCATCAACATGCGCCACCACCACGGCTTTTTCACCCGTGACGCCGCTTCTGCGCGCGATCCGTTGTTCTTCGGTCTGTATGAACGACTTCGGCTGTTCCGGCACGCCATGGGCCGTCATCCGCGCGGCGGCGGACGTGGCGGTCCGTTCGGCGGCGGCCCGTTCGGCGGCGGCTTTGGCGGAGGATTCGGCGGCGAAGGCGACGGTTTCCCGCGCGGCCGCAAGTTCACGTCTGACGACCTGCAACTGCTGCTGCTCGCGCTGATCCACGAACAGCCGCGTCACGGCTACGAACTGATCAAGGCGCTCGAAGCGCGCTCGAACGGCTTTTACGCGCCGAGCCCCGGCATGGTGTATCCCGCCCTCACGTATCTGGAAGAACTCGGCTACGTGACGGTCCAGGTCGAAGGCAACCGCAAGCGCTATTCGCTCGCCGACGCCGGCCGCGACTTTCTCGCCGCGAACCGCGAGCGCGCTGACCTGATGCTTGCCAAGCTGTCGCACATCGCCCGCAAGATGGACTCGGTGCGCCGCGCATTCGCGGGCGAGGCGGGCCAAGCCGGCCAGGCGGGTGACCCCGGCGACACCTGGTCCGAATACGGCGGCTGGCTGCCCGAGTACGTGCAGGCGCGCCGCGCGATCGAACATCGACGCGCTGCTGCGCGACAACGCGTCGCCGGAGGAGCAACGGCGTATCGCGGCCATTCTCGTTCGCGCCACGGCCGAAATCGAAAGCAAGCCGCGCGAGAACGGCGGCAGCACGCCCGTCGACGCCGCCTGAGCCGACCGAACCCGGAGAGAACAACCGATGCAAGCAACCCAAACCGATCTGAACGTGACGCGCGTGCGTCATCCATTGAAATTCCGTCTGCTGCAGGTGAAGCAGGTCCAGGTTGTCACGCCGCATCTGGTGCGCGTGACGCTGACGGGCGACGATCTGCACGACTTCGTGTCCGCGTCGTTCGACGATCACGTCAAGGTGTTCTTCCCGGCGCCCGGCACCGACAAGCCGACGCTGCCCGCAGCCGGTCCCGACGGCCCCGTGTTTCCCGCAGGCGAGCCGCGCCCTGTCGCGCGCGACTTCACGCCGAAGCGCTACGACCGCGATGCGCGCGAACTCGATCTGGAGTTCGCGCTGCATGAAGCCGGCCCCGCCGCCGCATGGGCGGCGCAGGCGAAGGTGGGACAGTATCTCGGCGTCGGTGGGCCGCGCGGCTCGTTCGTCGTGCCGACGGCCTTCGACTGGCATCTGCTGATCGGCGACGATACCGCGCTGCCCGCAATCGGCCGGCGGCTCGCGGAACTGCCCGCTGGCGCGCGCGTCGCGGCTGTGATCGAGGTGGCCGAGCCGTCGGCGCGCACCGAGTTCGACACACAGGCGTCCCTGTACATCGAATGGCGTTATCGCAGCGAGACCGGGTATCGCGGTGGCGCGCTGCTGCAAGCCGTGCGCGAAACCTTTCTGCCGGACGGCGACGGCTATGTGTGGGCCGCAGGCGAAGCCGCGACGATGCGCGCCGTGCGCTACCACCTCGTCAACGAGCGCGGCATCGACAAAACGCGCATCCGCGCGTCGGCGTACTGGAAACGGGGCGAGCAGGCCGTGCATGAAAACCTCGACGACTGACCCAGAGATCGACCCAATGACCTGCCCAATGGCCTGCCCAATGAACGCTCCCATGGCTGCCCGCACTCTCACCCGGAGCATTCGATGCTCGCCTTGAACGAATCACGCGAGCGGCGCCTGCTATGGCTGCTCGCGCTCACGCAATTCACGATCATCATGGATTTCATGGTGATGATGCCGCTCGGCCCGCAGATCATGCACGCGTTCGCGATCTCGCCTGCGCGCTTCGCGACGGCCGTGTCGGCGTATTCGTGGTGCTCGGGGCTGTCGGGACTGCTGGCCGCGACGTATATCGACCGCTTCGACCGGCGGCGTCTGCTGCTGACCATCTATGCCCTCTTCGCGCTGTCGAACCTCGGCTGCGCGCTCGCGCCAAACTTTCCGATGCTGCTCGCCGCGCGCGCGTTCGCGGGCATCACGGGCGGCGTGCTGGCCTCCGTCGTGATGGCGATCGTCGGCGACGTGATTCCCGTCGCGCGGCGCGGCGCGGCGACGGGCACGATCATGACGGCGTTCTCGCTCGCGGCCATCGCCGGCGTGCCCGCAGGCGTCATGCTCGGCGCGCATTTCGGCTGGGCCTCGCCGTTCCTGCTGCTGGTCGCGCTGTCGTGCGCGATCTGGCTTGGCGGGCTGCGCACCGTGCCGTCGCTGACGGCGCATCTGCGCAGCAGCGCGTGCCGCTTGCGCAGGTACTGCCGGACCTGTGGCGGCTGTTCGCGAACGTGCGGCATCTGAACGCGTTCGCACTGACCTTCGTCGTGATGATCGGCCACATGCTGGTGATTCCGTTCATCGCGCCGACGCTCGTCGCCAATCACGGCGTCGCGCCTGCCAATCTGTCGTGGCTGTATATGGCAGGCGGCGCGGCGACGTTCTTCACGTCGCGCCGCGTCGGCGAGTTGTCGGACCGGTTCGGCAAGAAGCGCGTGTTCCGCATCGCCGCGCTGCTGTCCATCCTGCCCGTGCTGTTCCTCACGCATCTGCCCGACGTGCCGTTCTACGTGCTGGTGCTGTTTTTCCCCGTGTTCATGGTCGCGATGTCGTCGCGAATGGTGCCGATGCAGGCGCTGCTGACCACCGTACCCGCACCGCAGAAGCGCGGCGCGTTCCTCAGCGCGAACAGCGCGGTGCAGGCGATGGGCACGGGATGCGGCGCGTGGTTCGGCGGCCTGCTGCTGTCGACGGACGCGCATGGACAGATCGCGGGCTATGGCACGGTCGGCTGGCTGGCCGCGGCGGCCGCCGTGTTCGCGTGCGCGTGGATCGGGCGCG
>NZ_JACFYJ010000192.1:0-4661 GCF_037126505.1 Paraburkholderia bengalensis | reverse complement strand
TCCGGCGCGCGCGATGACGTACGAATGCCTCGCTCTCTGCCATTCGAACGCGTGACACCATGGTGTGAACGACTGTCAGTGGATGCCTCATGTCGACCCGAAGCAGACGAACGTCGAGTCGCTACGTCGGAGGACACAGCAGCCATTCGTCGCCCAACGGTGCCTTCGGTCCAGCCACGCCCCGTCGCGCTGCCCCGGAACAAACCGCGACAATGGGACGGCGACCCACTGTCATCGTTCGGATCGGCTCGCGAACAGTCCCAATTTTCTTACCCGTTCGAGTCCCACGGATCTCGGCATCTCTCGTTCAACTGCGGGTAAGACCAAATAGTAGTCATCGAGCACTACACAGTTCCTCGCAGCGAGTGGGACCCAGCACAGTCCAGATCCTCCCGCGCTTCGCAACGAAGTCGTATGCGCTGCGAACCCTCTTGCATTACGATCGTAATTCTATATTATGATCGTAATGCCATGCGGCTGCGACCCTCTTCGAGGTCGTGAAATGCCGGGTCACACACCTTTCTTGTGAGGAATTTATGAACGACACAATCGCCAGCTCTAGCCAAACGTCTGCGCCAGAAATGCAGAGGTTCGCTTCACTCGGGCTCGCCGCGGCCGCCGACGCGATCCGCGGCGGTGAGATGACATCAGAGGCGTACGCCACGGCTTTGCTGCGGCAGGCTCGGTCGCACGCTGACCTTAACGCTTTCATCACCATCGACGGAGACGCCGTGCTTGAGGCTGCGAAGAACGCAGACAAGGCGCGGTCGGCCGGGGCGGAGGCTCCCCTACTGGGTGTGCCAATCGGGGTGAAGGACAGCTACCTGACGACGGGGCTGCCCACGAGCATCGGCCTCGATCGTCTGGCGCACTTCATTCCGACGGAAGACGCCGATGCGGTCCGGGCGATCAAGGAGGCAGGCGCCCTCGTCTTCGGCAAGAACAATCTGGTGGAGATGTCCTATGGGCTGACCGGGCACAACGAACGCTATGGCCAGGTGAAGAACCCGCGCGCCCACGATCGCGTCACGGGCGGGTCATCAAGCGGTTCTGCCGCATCGGTGGCCGCCGGGATAGTGCCCGCCTCCTTGGGTGGCGATACAGTCGGATCGATCCGTGTGCCCGCGTCGCTCTGTGGTGTCGTAGGGTTCAAGCCGACCACAGGACGCTGGCCGCGTAACGGCGTCGCACCGATCTCCCACACTCTCGACACGACGGGTGTATTCGCGCGTAGTGTTGAGGATTGCATACTGCTGGACCAGGTCGTCACCGGGGAGCAGGCTGCGGAGCCCGTCGAGCGGGATTTCAACCTCAAGGGAGCCCGACTGGCCTTCGCGCCGCGGCAGTTTCTGGGTTTGGTTGACTCGGAAGTCGAGAATCGTTTCCGCGAGGTAGTTCGGCGGTTGCAGGACGCCGGCGCCGAGGTCTTTGAGATCGACCTCGGGGAAGATTTCAATGCACTCATCCAGACAACTACGTGGGGCATTTTCGCCCATGAGACCCAGGGCGCGATCTCGGAATTCCTCCGTCTACACAATGTTCCGACCACATTCGAGGCGATTTACGAAGGCCTCAAGCCTCAGCTTCGCCAAGCGTGGGAGCACATCGTACTGCCAGGCGGTGCAGGTGCTACCTCAGTGGAGGCCTATCAGACTGCGCTCAACGTAAGCCGTCCGGAAATCCAGCGCCGCCTGAACCGGGCATTCGTCACGCGAGGGGCGCTTGCCATTCTGCAGCCGACGACGCCCTGCACGGCGCCTTCGATCGAGGAGCAGGGAGAGTTCCACATCGCGGGCCAGGAAGTCAGCAACCTCGCTTTGGCGAACCACACTTTGTCAGCGAGCAGCGTGGGGCTGCCGGGTATCAGTCTCCCTGCGGGCATGTCTCGCGCGGGCCTTCCGATCGGTCTTGAGCTGGACGCCCCGCTGGCGAGCGACCGGGCGCTCCTGAAGCTTGCCCGCCAGATCGAGGCAGTCTTAGGCACCCAGCCGCCGACGCTCTGACGTTCTAGCCCTTTCCGTGGGAAACGGGCCAACCCGAACAGCAACTGAAACGAGGATCAACAGATGGCCAATGCACTGTACTCCACGCGCACCATTTCGATTGAGCACGTCACAATCAAATCGATAAAGCCATTCGAGGAAGTTCGAGCCAAGCTCGTGGCCTTGGCGCCTCGCATCGATGACGGCATCTTCACGCTTCTGCGATACGGCGAAAGCACGCGCGCGCTTCGAGAGTTGGAGGCATGTCCGCCACTCACTATTTTCGGCCAGCGTGACCACGGGGCGCTGCTGGCTATTGCTGGGCTGACGCGCCGATCCATCCAGTACGATATCGGCAATCCGCTTACCGCATCGAAGATGACCCGCCATCAACTGTCGGCGGGACTCTATGCACCCATCCGCGTGCTGCTGCGCGAGGATGGCGATGGCGGTGTCGGGTTTGAATATGATCGACCAGCCTCCGTTTTCGGCCAGTTCGGCAGCGAGGAGGTCAATACCGTGGCTCAGCAGCTTGATCGCGACCTCCAAACCTTGTTGGAGGCGGCTGCAAACTGACGGCTGCGGGACACTAGTGGAGAGAAAATGCGTTTCGAAAAAGGTCACAAAGCCGTGACTCGGCAGCATATCCTTGAGGTCGCCTCGAAATGCTTCCGTCGGGAAGGGGTCTCGGCTGCGGGCATCAGTGGGATCATGGGAGAGGCCGGCCTAACCAACGGCGCGTTTTATCTCCACTTTGAGTCCAAGGAGGCGCTTGTCCGAGAGGCGGTTGGGGGCGCGCTAGCGGAGCGGCAACAGAACCTCGAAGAGAAAGTTCAGGCAGGCGTTGACCTCGAGGGAGTAATTCGAAGCTATCTCAATCAGGCGCATCGCGAAGACCCAGCATGCGGATGTCCATCAGCGGCCTTGCTTCCGGAAATCGCTCGGCAGTCTGTGCCAACACGGCAAACCTATGAGGATGGGCTGCAAAGCTTCGTTTCGACGTTAGCCGCATTGCTCCCAGAAGCCGATTCCGCTGCAGCCGGTCGTCGGGCGACAGCCATCTTCGCTCTCATGGTGGGAACTCTCCAATTCGCGCGCGCCGTGCCAGACGTTGCACGCGCGGAGCAAATCCTGGAAGGCGGCGTCGAGGCAGCGCTCCTCCTTGCCCGAGCGTCGCCCGTCTGAAGATCTCGTGGCGCACACCCCAGCCTCCTCAGGCTGAGCCAGCTCAGTGCCGAGATCCAAGGTGACCTGCGGATGGACCGCCGACTGCCACCGGCGTGAAGCAGCCGTTCGAGCATCCGCCTTGTGACCCCATTGAACGGCAGAAACTGGCCGCACTGGGGCATTCTCTGATCTCGTTGCGAACTCCAAACAACGTCGTCAGAAACCGCCCCAACACATTGCAGCAAATCACCGACAGACTAGGGATCGTTAACTGCGTTGATGATGTCAGTGAGAAACCAAGGCAGGATCAATTGCGTATCGGAATAGCTGACACCAACGCTCAGCATCGGTGGCTTTGACGCGGAGTCGCCGCGCGTCGCACCGTGGCTGGCTCGCTGGATATATGCATTCGAGTCGGCCGGAATTTGCTGGGCAATCTGATTATTGGCGGGCGGCCATGTCGAGGCGCAGCCGGCAGTGAGTACGACGATGGCAATTACGGAACAAAAGAGCATCATGAGGGCGAACTCCAGCCACATTACTTTGACAATATGGTCGATCATGAGTTCGTCGCGGGATGTGGCCAGCGCCTGCCGAGCGCGGGAGGCGTGGTCTGTAGCCTATAAGCGAATTGCCGGCCTATCGAAGCATCAACGGCTCATGGCGGACGGAAAGCGGTCGCTCGAACGGCCATGTTGCATTAGCGACGAACGGCAGTTGATGGGCGGCGACTTGTGTGCGACTCGCATCGTCGGCGGGCGTCTGAATCGTAATCAACAGAATCAAGCGCGGGACGTGGGCCGATAGAGCGGTTCTCAATGCAGCCGCGTGCTACCTGCCTCATGGCCGCTACCAGTCAACCAGTTTGGTAGCCAATAACAGGGTTCACGTCGTCCCTTAACTCTCGATACGCCCCGGCGTCATAACCATTTGGCGCTAGGTTAGCGCGAGGACGAAATCGAACCGGGCCGCCTTTCGCTTGCCGCCATTGTCAATCGTCATCAATAGCCGGCGATCGAACAGGCAATCGCGAGCGTTGCGCTGCTCGGCAGGAAAGTACAGTTGCGTGGTGAGGATCGGCCCGTTGGGTGACTGCACCGTCACGTGGATGTGTCTTGTACGTCCCGGATATAGCCCCGGCACGATGGTCTCAAGGCGGTAGCCTCCCTCGCTGTCGGCGAATTGATGGCCGCGCAGCCGGAACCCCTCGAGGTCGTACTCGCCGGCGTCATTGGCGTGCCAGAAATCGAGCAAAGCCCCGGAAACCGCGCTGCATCGTGTCGAATACACCCGTCCGGTCAGGACGATCTCCGTTCCATTGATGCCCGGTTCGAGCAGCGATGCACGTTGCGGCGAGTGCGGCAGGAAAAACGGACCCGCCGTCTGCTGCCGTGTGAGGTTGCCCCGGTTCGACGGACGGATTTGCAGTTAGAGATTTGATGTGAGCTAGCCTCCGTTAAGCGTTGAATCGCGGGTTGTCCACGGGCGGGCGGCGGGTCGCCTCTCTCGATC
>NZ_JACFYJ010000191.1:0-4795 GCF_037126505.1 Paraburkholderia bengalensis | reverse complement strand
TATAGGCAACGGGCAGCGCGGGCAGCGTGGACCGACGGATTTCGTTTCCAGATGCGCAATTCATCTCCGCCCTGAAGCACGGAGTTTTCTTGCGGTCTGCGGGATAAAAAACCAGATTTCCGCTCGCCGATAATTATCACGCGGCAGGGCGGTATAAATTAACTTGCTGAGACAATGCAGATTTAATTCGACTCATACCTGTTTTTATTTCCAACTCGTTTAAACTGGCGTAGCCTAATCTTATTGCCTTCACGTTGCGAGATTCTGCAGAAAAGATAGATCCAGGGAGGATTTTAACCTTATGCTTTTTCGCGGCACCAAACAAATTATCCATATCGACGATCTCTGCCATGCGAACCCATAATGCGAGCCCACCGTCCGGAATGTCCACGCTTGCAAATGGACCCAAATATTCACTCACAAGAGCTGCGGCAGTGTGGCATCGAGCGTGATAAACCTTTGCTGCGTGCCGGATGTGGCGTCTGAGTTCGCCGCTTTGCATGAGATCGGCGACGGCGCGCTCTGTAACGGAGTTGCCTTGTCTGTCGATCAAAACTACCTCATTCGCTATCCGGTGAATGATCGATGGATGGGCTGCGATATAGCCAACTCTGAGTCCTGGGGCAAGAATTTTCGATAGTGAACCAATATAGATAACCGTCCCGCGACGGTCGATCGCTGCCATCGGTTGCATTGGATTGTGGTTAAAATGAAACTCGTGATCGTAATCGTCCTCCACGATAACAAAACCGAACTCTTCTGCTAGTTTCAACAGTTCCATTCTCCGTTCGATCGGCATAGTCACGGTGGTCGGGAACTGATGATGAGGTGTGAGATAAATCGCACGAACTCGCTGAGCCTTGCAGACGTTCCTGAGCGACTCTGGACTCATACCGAATTCGTCCTGATCGATGCTGACTATGGACGCACCGCACGCACGAAACGCATCGCGCGCGGGAGGATAGGTCAACCGTTCCAGCACGACGGTATCACCTGATCTGACGAGAATTCGAGCTGCCACATAAATGCCCATCTGACTTCCGCGCACGACGCAAAGGCTCTCGGGATCGGCTTTTAATCCTCTTTCAATCCGTAACATAGAGGCTAGTGTGTTCCGTAGCTCGAAGATGCCTCTTGGGTCTGAATAACCCAATTGATTGCCGCGTGCGAATTCCAGAAGCGCAAGTCTAAACGCCCCCGAGAGCGCGCCAAACGGAACCAGGCGCGTATCCGGTGCGCCATCGGTGAAGTCGATAACGCCCTCTGATGCGATCTCCGGTAACGGTTCGGTCGATCCATACACCTGATATGCCGGATGCGGCAGAGTCTCGTTGAATATAGAGCTACGATCGGCCCCATGGGCTCCACTCACGTGAGGAAGATTGGGCGAAACGAACGTGCCCCGACGGCCTTCAGTCGACAACCAACCTTGAGCTGCCAACTCATCGTAGACAAGAACGATGGTCTTTCGGTTGACGCTCAGGATTGCCGCAAATTCGCGAGAACCAGGAAGCGGCGTCCCCGGCAGCAGTAGTCCTGCCCGGATTCTTTCAACAATCTCCTCGCTGATCTGAACGTTAAGAGGGCGCGAGTCGTCTCGATCTAGCGACATCGTCCAATCCCATGTCCTCAGTGCCTGCTTTCTTGCGCCCATCTTGTCGCTCCGCTTCATGTTGCAGTTCTGGACCCCTGAAATCAAAAAAACTGGATGATGAAGAGGATCCTCGTAGAGCATACCATCGTCTCAATATCAGGAAAGCTCGGGTCTGCATCACCGCCGGATGGGGTGTTCGCTGGGCCAGTAGAGGCGGTCGATATCGTCAGACTAATGCACAACAGCACGGTTCGTGGGCGAATGGCGAGACTACAAGTGATTTGTCAAACGATGTATTCAAGGCATTGATGCAGCGGCGAATCAGTGTCTATCTCGGGCAAAAGGATGCTACTCAGCGTTAGCAATGTGCGGTCGGGCTACGGGGAGGTTGTGATCCTCAGCGGTATAGATCTTCAGGTCGATGTCGGCGAGTGCGTGGCGATGCTTGGCCGCAGTGGTTCGGGCAAAACGACGCTCGCCAGAGCGCTGTACGGGGCCATCCCGTGCAGACGCGGTGTTATACGGTTTATGGATGAGGTTGTTACTTCGGAGGCTGCGTATGAAAGAGCTAACAGGGGCATCGCCTACGTCCCACAAGGGCGTCAAATTTTTTTGGAACTGAGTGTAATGGAGAACCTGGTGCTTGATGCGTATGCGGCTCAATTTGATAAGACACGCACGGATCGCGCTGTAGAAAAACTCCTCGAATATTTTCATACACTAAAACCGAAGCTCAAAGACCTCGGCGGAGGTCTGAACGCGGGGCAGCAGCAACTACTCGCAGTTGCACGCGCATTGATGTCGGAGCCAAAGATACTGCTTCTGGACGAGCCATCTGATGGGGTCGATCCGTCTCTGTTGGATGAGATTGCAGCAACAGTAAAAAAAAATCTCGAACGAGACAGGCCTTGCGGTACTCACGTTCGAGCAAAACCTTCAGTTCGCAAAAAAACTTGCTGCGCGAGGGTACGTGATAGCGGCCGGTGCTATCAAACGAAATGTAGCCATTGACGACCCGACGAGTAGCAGAGATTTAGAACAAGAACTGGGTGATGTCATAGCTCCGAGAGGGATCTGATGTTCGCAGCATAGAAGTGTGAACCACCGTTTTCTAACTGTTCGAGCTGATATTTAGGGAAAATCATGTCCACGCTTTTGAAGTCCGAAGTTGTGTCGAATCCCGAGCTTCATTACATCACGGCAGACGATGCAATTCGCCGGTTTCGCGACGGTAGCTTGTCCCCTGTGGACTTGATGAAAGCGGTCATCGAGCGGTGCGAAACAGTTAACCCATCTGTTAATGCGATCACGAACCGGTTTTATGAAAAGGCGCTCGCGCAAGCTGCAGACGCCGCCGAACGCTATCGGTCAGGTGCCAACGTGAGGCCACTGGAGGGGATTCCACTCGCCGTTAAAGAGTTGCACCCAATGAAGGGTGTGACGACATCATGGGGTTCAAAGATTTTTGAAGGCGTTCCTGCCGACCGCACGTTGCCAGCAGTACAACGCTTGCTCGATGCCGGCGCGATCGTTCATATCCGGACTACAACCCCCGAGTTTGCGCACTGCGGCCATTGTCATAGTCCTCTCTATGGCGTGACCCGAAACCCATGGAACCGGGAGTTTAGCAGCGGCGGCTCGTCCGGTGGTGCGGGTGTGACGGTGGCTGCGGGTATGACAACAATCGCAGAAGGGGACGACGGCGGTGGCTCGATTCGGATGCCGTCATCAATGAACGGAATCGTCGGTTTCAAGCCGTCCTTTGGTCGAGTTCCGGGTTTTCTGCTCGATACCATGTTCGAGTCAATCATCCACATCGGTCCGATGACCCGATCGGTTGATGATGCCGCACTCATGCTGAACGTAATGTCGGGACAGCACCCCGAGGACATCACCAGCTTGCGGGACGAGGTGAAGATTCCGGCGCCGGGAGCAGAGCGCTCCATGAAAGGCGTTCGTGTTGCATTCTCGCCCGATCTTGGTTACTTCGAGATCGATCCCGACGTTGCCCGGAACACGCGTACCGCTGTCGAAAAGATGGCGGATGCTGGAGCGATTATCGAAGAAGTCGAGCTTGGGTGGACCGAAATCGTATATGACGCATGGGTCACGCACTGGGAAGGTCTACTCGCGACGCTGGCTCATCATCATATTCCCGAGTGGCAGTACAAGATGGACCCCTTCGTGCGAAAGCTGATTCAAAAAGGCTTGGGTCACAGCGCTGTCCGTGTCAAACGGACCGAGATGGTCCGTACCAATATGTGGAAGCACTTGTCGCCGATTCTCGCACGTAACGACGTGCTCGTTACCCCAACGCTCGCTATCCCTGCGATCAAGGCCGAGCATCAGAACGGCGATCCGAACTTCACCATCAATGGAAAGCGTGTTGATGCGTTCCTCAATTGGGCACTTACCTATCCCTTCAACCTGCTTAGCCAGTGCCCTGCATTCTCTTTGCCGTCAGGCTTTGGCGGGGCGGGCGTACCTACCGGCCTGCAGATCGTGGGGCGGCCTTTCGACGACGTATCGCTGTTTTCGGTTGCACGAGCCTTCGAAACCATTGCCCCTTGGTCGTCTTTTCACCCCGAGGTGTGATTCTCCCGAGAACGTCAGGGGCGCGCGTCAACGACAAACGAGCGTCAATAGTACGGCACAGCAATTATGGCATTGGCGGTTTTAGTGTGCGGAGTGGAGGGTGGTGTATGCCCCTCCCGGTACGACAGAAACGACGAATTGAGGTTTCAAATGGCAGAAACGTTGCGTACATCGAAAGCGGAGCTTGTCGCACGAGCGCTCGCGCAGATGAATGGCGAGTTGACTGAACCGCAATGGTCAATCAGGCAGAAGCTGGCGCTGACGTGCAGAATTTTATTCGACGGCGGCCATGATTCTGGGTTGGCAGGTCAGATTACGGCGCGCGCTCCGGAGGCTGCAACTTTCTACACGCAGCCATTCGGACATGGGTTCGACGAGATCACAGCGTCCAACCTTCTTCGGGTGAATCAGGATCTCGCGACGCTTGACGGGAAGGGCATGCCTAACCCAGCTAACCGGTTTCACACATGGATCTACCGCGCGCGGCAGGATGTGAACTGCATCATTCATTATCTCGAGTTGAGTTTTATGCGGCGAAACGGTTGTGCTGCAGCGAGCGGATTCGGTCAGAGCCGCGTAGCACTCGGCATAATATTCGTTGCGACG
>NZ_JACFYJ010000190.1:0-5143 GCF_037126505.1 Paraburkholderia bengalensis | reverse complement strand
GGCAAGCCGCGCGGCCATGCTTTCGAGCGCGGCCCACATCTGCACCATCTCGACGATCTCGCGCTTGCTCTTGCGCACGATGTAGATGCCGCGGCGCGGTATTGTGCGCACGAAGCCTTCCTGCTCGAGCAGCGTCATCGCCTCGCGCACGGGCGTGCGGCTCACGCCCAGCGATTCGCTCAACGCACGGTCGTCGAGTCGAATCTCTTCGCGCGACGCGTAAATGTCGGCGTCCGCGATGGCCTGACGCAGCATCGCGTACGCGCGGTCGCGCAAGCTCGCGCTCGTGCCGATAGGTTGCAATGACAGGGTGAACGGCGTGGCCGCTGGCTGACTGTCAAGTTCTGACGACATGCATCGCCTCTGATCCGGTCGGTGTGGAGCACACACCGTGGGTGGTTCAAGCGGCGTACTGCGCCGCGCCTTTTGTCCGCGTGAGATCTGTCAATGCATTGCTCGACACGCGGGTCATGATTGTATTTAGTATATCAGCGTGTGAGGTATTGTCGACGGGAGGCGCGCTGCAAAAGGCAACTCAGGGATTGGGAACCGTCGTCGCGGCCGCCGCCGTCAAGGCTTCGGGCACCGCCGACGCTTCGTGCGGGGCTTCATGCGCGATCGTGCCGCATTGCAACTGGCCGTTGTCGCTGGATTCGAGTTCGGCGGCGTTGAGATTGGCGCAAGCCGCATCGACGATCGTGCCGACGTCGTGCCGGTTGCGCTCGCGCGCGGCATGCTTCATTTCACGCTGCAGCCAGCCGCTGAAACTGAAAATGGCGAATACGGCGACGGCTAACAGTACAGACTCGGTCTTGTTCAAACGCATCGTGGTTGTAGCTTTGCTTAAGGAACGGCCACTCACGTTATCGGCAATCGGGCGCAAAGCTTGAGTGCGAGTTCTCGTCGTAAAAGCCGTCGAACAGTGCGACGGGCGCATCGACGGCAAGCGGCGTGAAGGGAAAACATCGGGCGAGATCGCGCATGTCGCTCACGCGCGCGAGCCGCTCCAGGAACTGCTGCCTGATGCCCGGCCGCACGTCGCCATGCCGGTCGAGAAACTGCCCCCAAAGCGGCATGTTTCGAAAGCGCGACGACGATTCACGCGCCGTTTCCAGGTATCCCATGGGAAATAGCCGCCGATAAGCAGGCAAATGGTAAAGCCACGACGTGCCCAACACGCGCTGTATCGACGGATGCGTTTGCCGCGCATGCGCGAATAACGCTCGCAATTCCGCTCGTCTTGCGCCGAAGCATGCCCCACTCAACGGCGAACATTCGCACGATTGCGCATTGGCGAAATGCAGCCGCATGCAATCGTCGCCTGCATCCGCGTATGAAAAGCAGCCGAACGTCGCCACCAGAGAAGGCGGCGGCACAGACGGGCGCGCGAGAAAAAGGCGCCACGTCCAGTCGACCGGGTCCGTTGCGATTGCCAGGCCATCGAGATACATCCGCCACACGGAATGCGTAGCGTCGTATTCGCGGCCCAAGCCGAAACGAATATAGAAATTCGTGTAATGCAATAGCACCCGATCCAGCGGCATGCCCGAAATGGCGGTCACATGTTCGGCGAACCGCCATTGCAGTTCGAAAAAAGCGCGGCTATATGGAACACGCATCGCCCTTTGTGCAAATCGCGTTGAGGAGTAGTCACCAATGATCCTTTAGCTTGCCGACGGCTTCAATACCGCGATAAAAGCGCGCGCATGTGCCCCGTCACATATCGACGATCACCTCGAAGCCGCCGTAGATCAGCCGCTTGCCGTCGAACGGCATGGGCATCACGTCGGGCTGAAGGCGCGGATCGGCCATCACCTTCTTCATGCCTTCGTCGCGCACCGCACGCGAAGGCCACACGACCCATGAAAACACCACGACCTCGCCGGGTTCGCGCTTGACGGCCATCGGAAACGAAGTGAGCTTGCCTTCCGGCACGTCGTCGCCCCAGCATTCGACGACGTTCAACGCGCCGTATTCCTTGAACACGCCCGCCGCCGTCGTTGCGTGCTTGCGGTAGATTTCGCGGCTCTCTTCCTTGACCGCGACGACGAATCCATCCACGTACTTCATTGCGCTCTCCTTTTGGTCAGCGTTCCATCGCCTTTCATCGACGCCGGGCATAAAACGACTGCTCGCCCGGTTCTACACATACGACGAACGACGCGGCGACGAATCGACAGCCTGACGAAAAGTTTTCTAGTGCACGCGCTCGCGCCGCATCCGCTGCGGCTCGGCAATGGCCGTGGCATAATCCGCGCAGCATCGCGCACCCATTTTTTCCTCCATGTCGAGCCGGTTCCATCGGAAGATTGGCTGCATCCTCGGGCTGCTCGCGATCCTGATGGCGACGCTCGCGCCCACTGTCTCGCAGGCCATAGCCGCAAGCCGCGGCGCAGACGATCCCGCCTCCGCGCTCTGCTCCGCGCACACAGCCGCTGCCGCCGACACGCGCGAAGACGACCCCGCCGACGCCCATACCCTCGCCTCGCACTGGCATGCGTGCGGCTATTGCAGCCTTCATGCGCATGCGCCCGTGCTGCCCTCGACGCCCATCGCCTTTGCGCTGACTGTTGCCGCGATCACGCAGCGCGTTCAGGCGCGCTTCGAAAGCGTCGGGCTCGCTGCACCGTTCGAGGCCGCGCAGCCACGCGCGCCTCCCGTTCCTCTCTGAGCCGAAGCGTAAACGGGCAACGCCAGCACAGCGTTGCTGTTTTCGCGCGTGCCGCCTTGCGTGACGCAAGCGTACAACGCGCTCACGCTCAGGAAAGCCCGGCTTCATCTGGACCAATCGCTACGGACAATTCGGCGTCGAAGCGCAAATCCCCGTGAATCACGCGAGCGGCTCGCGCGTCGGGCTGCTCGCGCAGGCGCACTTCTTCTTCGACGACATCGCGCCGACCACCATCGGCAAGCCGCTCTTTCCATATTGAGGACACTCGCCATGAACCTCGACACGACAGGCATCGCCGCGGCGCTTGCGCTGGGCTTTGCGCTCAGTCCGCTCGCCGCGCTCGCTCATGTGTTTCCGCAGAAGCAGGAGCCCGGCCCGGGCGCGACGATCGAAGCGCCTGCCAAGGTGAGCATCACGTTCGACGGCCCGCTCGAACCCGCCTTCAGCAAGTTGACCGTGACGGACGCGTCGGGCAAGCAGGTGAATACCGCGAAATCGACGGTCGATGCGCAGCAGCCCGACGTCGCGTCCGTCGCGCTGCCCGCCCTGGCCGCGGGCAGATACACGGTGCATTGGGTGGCCGTGGCGCAGGACGGCCATCGCACGCACGGCGACTACTCGTTCAACGCGAAGTGATGTGACGAACCGCACGCGCCGCAGGCTGCCGCGAGCAGCGTTGTGCATCGTCCGAGGCAAAACGGGCGGGGACCGCTCTGCTGCGACGCAGGAAAAAATATCGTAAAAGATGGCCTCGACGAGCAAGGGACAGGGACATCAGCCGTGTTGCGAAAGGCCGTGATACTGTCGCAGCAGTCGCCCTGCACGCTTGCCTCGCTGTTCAACCCGCTACGGAGTGTGCGTGAACAATCCGCTGATTATCGGCTTTGCGCTCGTCGCGTTCGACGTCGTGCTCTGGCGCTGCGCCGTTCCTCAAAACGAAGTCGCGCGGCTGCTGGTGCGCCTGTGCATTTACGCGGGCTTCAGTGCGCTGCTGTTCAGCACAGGACTGAGTCCGTTCTCGCAGGCGCCGTATCCCGATTCGATGCCGCAGCACGTCCTCGGCCAGATACTCGAAGTGATCTGGTGGCTGATGGGCGCGCGCCTCCTGAGCCTCGCGCTCGACACGCTGCTGCTGCCCAAAAGGTGGCGCCGGCAGCGGCTCTTTCAGGACGTATTCGGCGCGCTGGTGTTTCTCGCCGCCGTGGTCGCCGCACTTGGCTTTGTGCTCGAGTTGCCCGTGCGCGGACTCGTCGCGACGTCGGGCGCGCTCGCCATCGTGCTCGGCCTCGCGATCCAGAGCACGCTCAGCGACGTGTTCGCCGGCATCGTCATCAACACGACCGAGCCGTATCACATCGGCGACTGGGTGTCGATCGACGGCGTCGAGGGCAAGGTGGTGGAGATGAACTGGCGCGCAACGCATCTGCTGACGTCGCAGGGCAATATCATGATCGTTCCGAACGCGGTCGCCGCGAAGGCGAAGATCACCAACAACAACCGCCCTCCGACGCTGCACGGCGTGACCGTGACGCTCGAGATCACGCCGGAGGCGCGCCCGAGCGTCGTGCTGGCGGCGCTCGAACGCGCGCTCGCGGGCGTGCGCGCGGTGATCGCGGAGCCCGCGCCATATGCAATCGTGAAGCGGACCACGGTCATGTCGGTCCAGTACGAAGCGACCGCGTACGTCGACGACATGGGCAAGAAGCTCGCCGTCACCAACGAACTGTACGACCTGTGCTACCGGCAGTTGCAGGCAGCGGGGATCGAACTGCGTCCGCCCGGCGCACCGTACGCGCCGTCCGCGCCGGTGCAACAGACCGACGCGCGTTTGAGCCTGCTGCGTCGCGTGGAAATTTTCAACGCGCTGACGACGGATGAATTGAAGCAGCTCGCGCCGCTGCTGACGCGCCGCGAGTACGACCGTAACGAGAAGGTGATGTCGCCCGAGGTGGTTCCCGACCATCTGACGATCGTCGATTCGGGCGTGCTTTCCGTGGTGGCGGAAGACGCGTCCGGCCCGGTCGAAGTGACGCGCCTGGGGCCGGGCGATGCGTTGGGCGAGATGGGCCTGCTTGCGGGAATGCCGGCGCGCGTGACGATTTCGGCGCTCACGCGCTCCACGGTTTATCAGTTGAAGAAAGACGATCTGACGCCGTTGCTCAAGGACAAGCCGGACGTCGCACGGCTGATGTGTCAGATGTTGTCGCGGCGGCAGGATACGCTCGACAAGCTCGGGACGCCGACGCCCGTCGCGAGTTCGGAGCAGTCTGTTTTTCAATGGCTGCTGGATGGCATGCGGAAGTTGCATGATTTGACGTTTTGATTTTTTTGTCGGCGATGCAGGGACTGTTTGGGCGTTCTGCCCTTTGCACTGGCATCCGCGTTGCGCCTTCGCGGCGCGGGCGTTGCCGGTGTGTGTTTGCCCTTTGCGTGCGCATCCGCGTTGCGCCTTCGCGGCGCGGGCGTTGCCGG
>NZ_JACFYJ010000018.1:0-107863 GCF_037126505.1 Paraburkholderia bengalensis | reverse complement strand
GCCTTCCCGGCGCAGCATCACGTGCACGCGGCGATAGCCATAGTGCACACGCGTCTGCGTGATCTCCCTGATGCGCATGACGAGCGCGCTTGGGTCGCGCGCCACGGACTGATAGCTGTACACCGAACGGGACAGCTTCAATACCGCACAGGTCTGCCGCTGGCTCGCGCCAAAGCGATGCATCAGGTGTGTTGCGAACTCACGCAGCCGGGAAGGCTTCAGGCTCTTTTTGCCTCCACATCCTGCAACATCGGCCTTGTCCAGTGACAGGTCAGCCACCAGTCTTTTGAGCTTCGCGTTTTCTTCCTCGAGCTGCTTCATGCCCCGCACTTCCGAGGGCGACAGCCGCCGAACTTCGTACGCCAGTTATAAAACGTCGCATCGCTGATGCCCATCTTGCGACACACCTCGGCTACGGGTGTACCCAGCTCGGCCTGCTTCAGCGCGTAGGCAATCTGCTCGTCGGTGTACCTGCTCTTCTTCGCGGCATGACCTCCTGGTCGCAGTTCCTGAATCATGCCGGATTTTTCCACCTCTGACTGGTCCGGAATTCCGGGTCAGCCTCAGCTTCCCGCGAGCCCGAGCGTGAAGCCGGTGGTCTTAACCTCATGCGTTTGGTCGTGGTGCGTCGTACCCGTGGCCGCATCGATAATCACGTTTGCGCCCGTGCCAACTATGTTCTGCCCCGCGATCAAGTCGCTGCCCGTGACATGCAGATCGTTGCCGGCTGACAGATGCAGACTGCCATCCGTGCTGCCGATTAGGGTCGCATTGTTCGTCACGACGCTATCGTGCGTCGTGTCTTTATGATCGTTCGAGCCATATGAAATGCCCACGCCGCCCGAACTACCCAATCCCGTTTTCAGATCCTCATGAAAGTGACTGCTCTCTTCTCACGCAATTGGGTCCTTGGTATTTGAGCCTTCGGCTTGGAACCCGCTACCGGTGCTATGCCAAGTGTCGTGCTGAACTATGTCAGTGGGCACCTCATATTGAGTTGGCCACTTCCGCCAGTACAGGTTTCGTTTGTTCCCCACCAACGCATGGCAGCAATTGATGCGCATCCCCGAACACCGCACAACGTTGCTCGGCGCTTGTGACGCCGGAACGCCTTCTCCAGCACCGTAAGCATTTTGATGTTTGACGAAGAGAATCCCGGTGACGAGGAATAGCGGTTGGGCCCGCCGTTGCGACTTGCCCCAGCCTACGGATGCAGAAATCTTTCGCGTTCTGATACTAGACTGTGAAAACACGCTACGGCGCAGCACATCGTTCCAGGAGAAAAGTCATGAGCATTCTGTTAATTGGCGCAAGCGGGAGAACGGGTCGGCTAGTAGCCGAGAAATTGCATGCCTCTGCCATCCCGTTCTGCCCGTTGATACGCAACCCGGCAAAAAGCGATGCTTTCGAGCGGTTCGGCGTCCGGCCGCTCATTGCCGACCTGTCTGGCGATTTCTCGCATGTGTTCAGCGGCGTACATACCGTCATTTATACCGCCGGCTCGGCAGAAACCGAGGGCGCGGAGCAAGAACGCCTGATCGACCGCGACTCGATCATCAAGTCGGTCGATTACGCAAAGCAAAGCGGTGCGGGTCTTTTTGTCGTTATCAGTACATTGCTTGCGTACGCGCCGGAACGCTCGCAGCAAGCACTGCAACACTACGCGCAAATGAAACGCGAATCGGACGACTACGTGATTGCTAGCGGGCTCGATTACCTTGTGCTGCGCCCCGGCACGCTGACAATGGAGCCGGGAGTCGGAACCATCCAGATCGTGTCGAATGCCGACGCTGCGGGCGACCCGGTGGCGCGTGAAGACGTGGCCGAGGTCGTTCTCGATGCGCTCAAGGCGCGCCTGGCGAACAAGGTAATTGGTTTTGCAGGAGGGGACGTGCCTATCGTAGATGCGTTAGCCCGCGTGTAGCCCTGCGACCGCTTTCTCGAACGCATACCGCATGCCTTGGCGTTCTTCAGGCGAAGTCCGCGGATGAGTCTGCCTGTCGAAGGCAGTATTCTGGATTGACAGACTGATTTCGATCGACGCGACGCCTTGATGATCCGAGTCTGACGGCGGCGACTCAGGTCAACTGTCGGATTGGCCGCCTTCGCGGGGCGGCCCTCCTTGCTGTCGCTGCGCGTGCACCACGCGATCACGCTCTGCTTGCGCCGCGATCGTCGCGTCGACCGGGTCATCACGCTGCCGCATCAGCCAGTAGACGATCCCGAGTGCCACCAGCGCAAATGCAAGCGCCGCGATCTGGGCAGGCGCACTGGCCGGATCGAGAATGATGAATTTGCGGGCGATTGCCAGCAGCGCAACCAGAAGCACCGTTTTGACCTGCACGATGTGATCGCGCCGCGCCATTACACGCGTAATCGAATGCTTGAATTCCATCGCGATCAGCAGCGTCATGACCATACCGAAGATGGTCTGATACACCGCGTGATCCAGCGGGTTCAGCGCGTCCGCGACCAGCAACGAAATCACCGCGTGGATCAACTGCCAGAGCGACACGAGGATAATGATAGAGATGACGAAGCTCAGCACATGCGCGACAAGCTGCTCGAATCGTTCATAGAAGGTGAGCATGTCCCACTGCAGACGCAACGCATCGAGATCCTTGCGTAGCCAGCTTTTCTTACTTTCCATGACTCGACTCCCGAAAGGCCGTCGCTGCGCATCGAGCGCACCGCACGTGCATGGATTGCGCACGCGCCGTGCATGCATAGTCCATTCGACGGTCGTAACGCACATGCTACGATCCTTCGCGTTTGCGCGGCTTCTTTATGGATCGCTGCCCAAAACAGAACTGACGTATTCGGTTATTTGATAACAACGAACAGCGGTCGAACCATTCTCGCGCTTCTGATAAAGATCCCTGTCGAGTATTCGATGAGGTACTGAGCCGCAAGCAGGTCCATTCACTGTACCCCAACGAGCGCGAGATGGATTGCGCCATTTTGGCGGCGCCAGCTCGCTAGGGGCATTTCCTGTTTTTGGTGCTATACCGTGTCCGTCCCTCGGCCACCCGCCACGCAAGCGAGCCGCACGGTCTCCAGTGGCCCCTCAGTATTCGATGGTGATCCGATTGTCGACCCACATCACACCGGGGGCAAGCCATGCGATCCGCTCAGCCTCCTCCCGCGCAGCCCATGTGCGAACCGTGCCGCGCAGGACGACCTTATTACCTTCGGCCTCCACCGTGATGTGCTGTGCGTCGACTTCCGCGTTGCGCTTGAACGCGTCCTCGATCTTGTGTTTGAGGTTCTCGGGCTCGACCTTCGGCTTGATCTCGATCTCGTTTATCAGGCCGGTTACGCCGCTCACTCCCAGCGCCGTGTCGGCGGCACGGCGACGTTGGTAGTCCCATTCGACTTCGCCCTTCAGCGTCACGTTTCCGTCCCTGACGACGGCCTTGATGGTGCCCGCCGTATCTGGCAGTTCGGCCTTCAGTTCGGCAATGATCTCGCGCACGATATCCGGATCGGGGCGCTTGTTGATCAGCGGCAAGCGCACCTCCACATCGTTTGCGATTCCCCTGACACCGCGCACACGCGTCGCATCCTCTTCGGCCTTGCGCCTTTGCCGGAAGCTGCGCGCGAAACCCGACAACGTGACCGCGCCGTCCTTGACCGCAACCCCGATATCTGAAGGATCGATGTCCCGATCCCACTTCAGTTCGTACTCCACGTCTCGCTTGATGTCTTCGTCGGTTCTCATCGCTGCTCCTCGGTTTGTTGACGGACTGACGCTCGCACGCGGGCCACGCCAGTGCCACACGAATCGGGCCACGGTAGGGCGCGCCGAGACGATTTTCTTCCTTACGTCTGTGCAGTTTTTACGCAATGCCGCCGTACGTTCGCATCTGAAAGCCGCGCAGCAGGAGCTGCAGAGATCCGACACGTCCTGCAGGAATCAGGAAGAAGTGCAAGCCACAAGAATCTAGTGTTGATGCCATCGCCGTATCGTCAGGGATCGGTGACGTGTATCTGCTTGTTGTCATGTCGCGATTTCTGATCTGCGTGATGGAGGTGACGATCTCTGCTTCCAACGGCCGTAATTGCGTGCGCGTAACGGCGGTGCGACAGCGAGATTCCGCTGGTATGACAAACGCAAGTCGCGTCGACATCCGGAAGGAAGCGCCGATGACCTTGGATCAGCAACTCGACGAAGCGCTCGGAGAGACCTTTCCTGCGAGCGATCCAATCGCCGTTCACCCCGAGCCCGAACAACCCGCGAAGACGCAAACTCAGTCGTCGCCGGTACTAAGGCAGACCAGGGGATCACGCCGAAGTGACTGACGCCGACTAACCGACGCGTCTATAGCAGCACTTTTCGGAGCCAATATGGCTGAGACGGAAATCGCGCCCGGGGCCGCCGGGCAGCACGACGAGCAGGTCTCGCCGCGCAAGCTCTTCGAACCCGTAAAGGTCGGACCCTACAACCTGCGTCATCGTGTTGTGATGGCGCCCCTGACGCGTTCGCGCGCAAGCCGACCAGGCAACGTTCCGACGCAGCTCAATGCCTGCTATTACGCGCAGCGCGCAACGGCCGCGCTCATCATCAGCGAGGCGACGCAGGTGTCGATGCAAGGACAGGGCTATGCATGGACGCCTGGAATCCATAGCCGCGAGCAGGTCGAAGGCTGGCGGCTCGTGGCCGACGCCGTGCACGAGACGGGCGGGTTGATGTTCATGCAGCTGTGGCACGTCGGACGCATATCGCACCCCTCGTTGCAGCCCGATGAAATGCTGCCCGTTGCGCCCTCTTCTGTTCGGCCGAAAGCGGAGGCGTTCATCGAGAACGAGCGCGGCGAAGGTGTCGTCGCGCCTTGCGTCACACCTCGCGCGCTACAGGTCGAAGAGATGCCGTATCTCGTACGCCAATACTCAAGGGGTGCGCGCAACGCAAAGGCTGCCGGAATGGACGGCGTCGAAGTGCACGCGGCGAACGGGTATCTGCTCGATCAGTTTCTGCTGTCCGGCTCGAACCGCCGCACGGACGAATACGGCGGATCGAGCGAGCGTCGGGCCAAGCTGCTGTTCGAGGTGATCGAAACGGTGTGCGAAGTATGGGGGCCGGAAAAAGTCGGCGTCCGGCTGTCCCCTCTCGGCACCTTCAACGACATGCATGACCACGATCCCGAGGCGACCTTTTCTTACGTCATCGAGAAGCTTAATCGATACGGGCTGGCTTATTTGCACATCGTCAATCCCGCGCTGGCGGCGACGGGTGAGGACGTCGCTTTCACGGAGCGCGCGAAACGCATGAGCGAGACGATACGCCGCACCTACCGTGGCGTGTTGATGGTCGCGGGCGGATTCGACGGCGGCAGCGCGGAAAGATGGCTCGAGGACGGCAACGCGGACCTGATCGCGTTCGGACGCCTGTTCATCGCCAATCCCGACCTCCCGGAACGCTTGCGGTCGCGCGCTCCGCTCAATTCGCCGGACCCGTCCACATTCTACGGAGGCGGCGAGCGCGGATATACCGACTATCCGTCGCTCGCGCAGGAGCGAGGCGAGGCCCCACGGTCCGTCATCGATGGGCGTTGGAGATAACGTGTCGTTGACCGGCCGGCATCGCAAGCGTGACGCGATGCATTGCGATGCCCGCCGAGCCAGCGGCCAATCACACCGAGAGGCGCATCATGGCTGTCACTACCTGGGTTGTCGTTGCCGACGGCAGCCGTGCTCGAATCTTCGAGACGCGGGGACTTAAACTGGACTTGCAGGAAATCGAAGACCTCGTCAATGTCGTCCCTGGTGGACGGACGTTGAGCGAAAAGGATCGCGAAAAATTCGCGAAGACCGTCGCAGACTACATCGAACAGGGACGGCTCCATCAGCGGTATCAGCGATTGCGATTTGCCGCGGAGCCGAAGTTTCTCGGGATGCTCCGCGAGCGTCTGAGCGAAGAGACGCGCCAGATGCTTTTCGAAGAGCTCAACGAAGATCTCTCGGCACTCGATGCGCGCGAAATTCAGGCGCACCTGCAAAGGCATTGACGTCGAATTCCAGAACGATCGTGTGCCGCATGGCGTCTGCCGTCGCGTAGCGATGGAAACAATACCTGGTTGCTCGATGACGACGGCGAAACACCGCATAGCCGATGCTTGCATTCATACCTTATCGTCGAGCATTACAGCCACGGTCCCCGCCTCACCCTGCACGCCTGCATCGAGATCGACTTCATGCGAAGTCAACCCGCCAATGGCTTTTAGCAGCCGGGGCGAGAAGCTCGCGCCGAAGCGCGCGATGAGCGCGCGCCGCGAATTTTCGTCAGCGTTGGACAACGCTCGCAGTTCATCGAGCGGCAGGCCGACGAACAGATCGAGGGGATACGGCGGAGCCTCGGGATCGCCGCCTTTCGGCGGTGTTTCGGGCACGCGAAACCGCAAGCCGGGTTGAAGATGCGAAGCGAGTTCCATCGTCACATCGTATCGAATCGGGCCTTGCAGCGCCGTGACCGCTTCGCTTTGGAGGAAAGGCGCGATCGACTCGAGTCGCGCCAGTTCTTCGTCGCTGAGTAGCATACGGTGCCCCTCTGTTGACACGGAATCCGGCCGCGCGATCTGCCGGGCGCAACGTTCACGTCCGCAACGTTCCCGGCATTCCACGCGCAATCCTGCATCGAACGGGCATTAGCGGGCAGCGAGCATGCCGATAATGAGCCCGCCGATGAGCGCCATCGAAACAGCTTTCCACGGACTATCATGGACGAAATCGTCGGTCGATTCGGAGACAACGCGGTACTTCGATTTAACGACGTCCTGCGCATCCGTGAGCTTCTCCTTCAGACCAGCCAGCGCGGCACCGCTTGCTCGTTCTCCGTTGCCGTCGTTCGGGTTCGCAGACGTCTGGAATGAACCCGCAGAGCCGGACGTCGTGGATAGATGGGACTCGGCCATTTGAACCTCCCGTTTCTGGTTGAATTGCCTCTAACGGACAGCAACTGGCGTGCCTCGCGAAAAGGATGAAGGCGCCAAACCTCATCAACAGATGTCCGCGCGCCCCGGTTTTACAGGCGCTCTATCAGGCGCGGATCTCCCGCTGCGCAATACTCGTGACATGCCGTACGCGCCGCGTTCGCTGCGCCGTGCACGAACAGTGCTGCGTCCGAGCGTCGCGACATCGACACCACGATGGAAGGGGGCGAAGGCTGCAAAGGTAACTCCACCACCTCGCCGCGCGCGATCAGATCGTCGACGAAAAGACGCGGAATCGCCGCCACGCCGAAACCATCACGCACAAGTTGCACGATTACCGAAATCGACGGCGACCCCGTGATGCGCGTGTCTGCGAGCGGTACGCCATTCGCGAGCGCCAGCTTGCCGACGATGTCCTCCAGCGCCCGATACGGCGCAGTTCCGCGCCCGAACGTCAGGATCGGCTGACGCAGCACATGTTTGGCGAGTCCGCTGCGCGAAAGCGGCAGCAGACCCGCGCGCGCTATCCAGTGCACGGGGTAGTTGGCAAGCGCATCGCACACCACCGATTCCTCGTCGCTGCCTTCCACGCGAATGATCAGATCGAGCTCACCCGCCATCAGCCGCCGCTGCAATACCACACTCACGTCCACCGCCAGTTCGACTTCGAGTTGCGGAAAGTCGTCGGCGAGGCGTCGCATGTAATCGGCGAGCCAACTATGCACGACCGTCTCGATCACGCCGAGCCGCAGCTTGCCGCGCATCGCGCCTTCATGCGAGGCCGCGGCCTGTAACTGGCGCGTCGCCTCCACCACGGCCTTCGCATAGCCAAGCAGATATTCGCCGTTGGCCGTGAGCCGGAACTCGCGGCTCTCCCGATCGACAAGCGTGGTATGCAACTCGTCTTCCAGCGACTTCAGCCGTTGCGAGATCGCAGCGGGCGTGGCGTGCAACGCCGTCGCCGTGGTGCGGAAGCTGCGCAGCTTGGCCAGCGTGACGAAAGTCTCGAGAAAGCGCGTATTCATAAGTCGAGGGCCGCTAGGGCGACAAGAAGAACCGCTCCAAAAATCTCAACGTGATCGGGGAAAACCCGCAAACTCGTTAAGAAATTCTATTCATTCAACGCAAATAAAACTAGTTGGCGTCAAATTTTCTTCTTTTCTATGCTTTGTCTGAGCGCAGGACCAACGTTTCGCACCCTTTACGTTGTAGGCAGACAACCCAGAGCCATCCGCACCAGCACGCCGACACCATGACTCCATTCGAATTCCGCCAAGCCGTACGCCATCGCGACTTCCGCGGCCCGACAGCCGGCCATTGCGGCGACTACGCGCAAGCCAATCTCGCGGTTCTGCCCGCCGCGCACGCGCACGATTTCCTGCGGTTTTGCCACGCGAATCCCAAGCCTTGTCCGCTGCTCGGCGTGGGCGAGCCGGGCGATTTCCGCGTGCCGGTGCTCGGGCGCGATATCGACATCCGCACCGACGTGCCCGCCTACAACGTCTATCGCGACGGCGAGCTGAGCGAACGTGTCGAATCGATCGAGACGCTCTGGCAGGACGATTTCGTCGTGTTCGCAATCGGCTGCTCGTTCTCGTTCGAGCAGATGCTCGCAAAGGAAGGCATCGGGCTGCGTCACGTCGAAGAAGGCCGCAACGTGCCGATGTACCGCACCACGATCGCGAACCGGCGCGCGGGCGTGTTCGGCGGCGAACTCGTCGTGTCGATGCGCCCATTGCGCGGCGCCGACGCGATCCGCGCCGTGCAGATCACGAGCCGCTTTCCGGGCGTGCACGGCGCGCCCGTGCATATCGGCGATCCGGCGGAACTCGGTATCGCCGATCTCGCACGCCCTGAGTTCGGCGATGCAGTGACGATGCGCGCAGGCGAGTTGCCCGTGTACTGGGCGTGCGGCGTGACGCCGCAAACCGCGCTGATGGCCGCGAAGCTGCCGCTCGCCATCGCGCACGCGCCGGGGCACATGCTGATGACGGATATCACCAACGCGTCGCTGGCCATCTTCTGATCGCTGCGGCGGCGCTTATGGCGTGACATGGCGCTATCGCCGCGCCGCCAGCCGATTCGAAGCATCACTCGCAGTATCTCGAAGCCATCCGGCTATCCAGCCCGGAGGGAATGACGCATCCCTACGCTCGTGCGCGGCTTCGCTCGTTACTCATGCGTCTATCCACGGGAGCAGCAGATGGACAGCAAGACACTCACGGCAAACGTCGACGATGCTGCCGGCATGAACACAACGGCAGACACGCAAGCGCTTTCCTGGTACGCCGAAGCCAGTCCGCGCGCCCGTCGCGCGTTCTGGAGTTGCAAGGTCGGCTACATGCTCGACGGCATGGACACGCAGATGCTCTCGTTCGTCATTCCGACACTCGTCGCGACATGGGGCATTTCGCTCGCCGATGCCGGCTTCATCGGCACCATGACGTTGCTGTCCTCCGCGCTCGGCGGCTGGGTGGCGGGAATCCTGTCCGATCGCATTGGCCGCGTGCGCACCCTGCAGCTCACCGTGCTTTGGTTCGCCGTGTTCACTGCATTGTGCGGACTCGCCCAGAACTACGGCCAGTTGCTGGCGGCGCGCGCGTTGATGGGCTTTGGCTTCGGCGGCGAGTGGACGGCGGGCGCCGTGCTGATCGGCGAAGTGATCCGTGCACGCGATCGCGGCAAGGCGGTCGGTCTCGTTCAGTCGGGCTGGGCGCTCGGCTGGGGCATGGCCGCTCTGCTCTACGCCGTGCTGTTTTCCGTCATGGCGCCGGAAATCGCGTGGCGCGCGTTGTTCCTGATCGGCCTCGTGCCCGCGCTGCTTGTGCTTTTCATCCGCCGCTATGTGAAAGAACCCGAAGTATTCGAGCACGCTAAAGTTCACCAGAAACACACGCAGGACACGCCGCGTTTCACCGAAATCTTCTCGCCCAGACTGCTTTCGACGACCGCACGCGCCGCTCTGCTCACGACGGGCGCACAGGGCGGCTACTACGCCATCACGACGTGGCTGCCGACGTTTCTCAAGACCGAGCGTCATCTGACCGTGATGGGCACGGGCGGCTATCTCGCGATGATCATCGCGGGTTCGTATGTGGGCTATCTGTGCAGCGCGTGGCTCACGGACCGCATCGGCCGCAAACCGAACTTCATTCTGTTCGCGCTCGGTTCGATGGCGATCGCCTTCGCGTACACCGCTTTGCCGCTCACCAATACGTCGATGCTGTGGCTCGGCTTTCCGCTCGGTTTCTTTGCGTCGGGCATCTTCTCCGGTATGGGCGCGTTTCTCACCGAACTCTTTCCGACCCGCGTGCGCGGCTCCGGTCAGGGGTTTTGCTACAACGTCGGCCGCGCGATCGGCGCACTGTTCCCCGTGCTGATCGGCGCGCTGTCGAGCCGCTTCGGTCTCGGCACGAGCATCGGCCTGTTCGCGGTGGCTGCGTATGGCGTGCTGATCATCGCCGCGCTCACGTTGCCCGAAACACGCGGCCGTGAACTCGAATCGGCCTGAACTGCGCGCTGTTCACCGCATTGCCTGCACCTCATTACATTTTTCGCATCAAGCCCACGACATGATGAAGCACGATCAAGCCTCCGATGTTTGCACGCCGTCCCGCTGGCAGTTCTGGATCGACCGCGGCGGCACCTTCACCGATATCGTCGCGCGCCGCCCGGACGGCACGCTCATCACGCACAAGCTCCTTTCAGAGAACCCCGAACAGTATCGCGATGCGGCCGTCGCCGGCATTCGTCATTTGCTCGGTCTGGAGGCGGGCGTTGCCATCACGCCGCGCCACGTCGAGATGGTCAAAATGGGCACCACTGTCGCGACCAATGCCCTGCTCGAACGCAAGGGCGAACCCGTCGCGCTCGTCACGACACGAGGCTTTCGCGATGTGTTGCGAATCGCGTACCAAAATCGTCCGCGGCTCTTCGACCTCGACATCGCATTGCCCGAAGCGCTTTATGAGCGCGTGGTGGAAATCGACGAACGCATGAGCGCACAGGGCGAGATCGTCGCGCCGCTCGACCGTGTCGCGGCTGAGCGTGCACTGCGCGAGGTCTACGACGGCGGCATCCGCGCGCTCGCGATCGTGCTGATTCACGGCTATCGCCACACGTCGCATGAACGTGAGCTGGCTGAGATCGCGCGTCGCATCGGTTTCACGCAGATTTCGGTGTCCCACGAAGTCTCGCCGCTGATGAAAATGGTCTCGCGTGGCGACACGACCGTCGTCGATGCGTATCTGTCGCCGATCTTGCGCCGTTACGTGGATCAGGTCGCCCACGAAATGCCGGGCGTGAACCTGCAGTTCATGCAAAGCAGCGGCGGACTGACGCGCGCCGACGTCTTTCAGGGCAAGGACGCGATTCTCTCCGGGCCGGCGGGCGGTATCGTCGGGATGGTGCGCGCAGCGCAGGCGGCAGGCTTCGAGCGCGTGATCGGCTTCGACATGGGCGGCACGTCGACGGACGTGTCGCACTTCAACGGCGAGTTCGAGCGTGTGTTCGAAACGCAGGTGGCAGGCGTGCGCATGCGCGCGCCGATGATGAGCATCCATACGGTGGCAGCAGGCGGCGGCTCAGTGCTCGACTTCGATGGCGCGCGACTGCGGGTCGGCCCGGAATCGGCGGGCGCCAATCCCGGCCCCGCAGCGTACCGGCGCGGCGGCCCGCTCGCGGTCACCGACTGCAACGTGATGCTCGGCAAGATCCAGCCCGACTATTTTCCGCGTGTGTTCGGTCCACACGCAAACGAGCCGCTCGATCGCGCTATCGTCGCAGACCGTTTTCAATCCCTCGCTGATGACATTTTCGCGGCAACGGGCCAGCGCCGCACGCCGGAAGAACTGGCCGAAGGCTATCTGGAGATCGCTATCGGCAGCATGGCGAACGCAATCAAGAAGATTTCGGTGCAACGCGGCCACGACGTCTCGCAGTATGTGCTGACCACGTTTGGCGGCGCGGGCGGCCAGCATGCCTGCGGGGTGGCCGACGCGCTCGGCATGACGCGCGTGTTCGCGCATCCGCTCGCGGGCGTGCTCTCCGCGTACGGCATGGGACTCGCGGATCAGACGGCCATGCGCGAACGAGCACTGGAAATCACACTCGACGAAGCATCGGTGCCTGTACTGAAAGCCGCACTCGATGCGCTCGCGAACGAGGCGACACGCGCACTGCTCGACCAGAGCGTGGACCCCGCGCGTATCTCGACCGAGCGGCGCGTGCATTTGCGTTACCAGGGCACCGATTCGTCGCTTGCTGTGCCGGCGGGCAGCGTCGACGACATGCGCGCCGCGTTCGAGGCGGCCTATCGTCAACGCTACGCGTTTTTGATGGCGGACACGCCGCTTATCGCAGAACTCGCGTCCGTCGAAGCCATCGGCCATTCCGATGCGCCTGTCGATACGGGTAGCCTGCCGAGGCGCGCGGCAGACGACGCGCTTCGCGCACAGACGACCGTTCGCATGTACTCGGGCGGTCAGTGGCACCATGCATCGCTCTATCAGCGCGACATGCTATGCGCCGGCGACACGCTCGACGGTCCGGCGATCATCGCTGAGAAGAACGGCACGACTGTGGTCGAACCGGGATGGCAGGCGGAGCTCACCGCACAGGGTAACGTGGTGATGACGCGCGTGCAGCCGCTCCCCACGCGCCGCTCGATCGGCACCGAGGCAGACCCCGTTCGCCTCGAAATCTTCAACAACCTGTTCATGTCGATTGCTGAGCAGATGGGGTTGCGCCTGCAAAATACGGCGTACTCGGTGAACATCAAGGAACGTCTCGATTTTTCGTGTGCGATCTTCGACGACGAAGGCAACCTGATTGCCAATGCGCCGCACATGCCGGTGCATCTGGGCTCGATGGGTGAAAGCATCCGGACGGTGATCGAGCGCAATCGCGGCGCCATGCGCGATGGCGACGTGTTCATGCTCAACGACCCGTATCACGGCGGCACGCACTTGCCCGACGTGACCGTCATCACCCCCGTATTCGCGGACGGATCGTCCGAACCGCTCTTCTACGTCGGCTCGCGCGGCCATCATGCGGACATCGGCGGCATCACGCCCGGCTCGATGCCGGCATCCTCGTCGCATATCGACGAGGAAGGCGTGCTGATCGACAACTGGCAGCTCGTGCGCGCAGGCGTATTGCGCGACGCCGAGACGCGCGCGTTGCTTGCGTCGGGCCGCTATCCCGCACGCAATATCGCGCAGAATATGGCCGATCTACGCGCGCAGGTCGCCGCGAATCAGAAGGGCGTGGACGAATTGCGCCGCATGGTCGCGCAATTCGGCCGCGACGTGGTGCTCGCTTTCATGCGTCACGTGCAGGACAACGCCGAAGAGGCGGTGCGCCGCGTAATCGGCGCGCTCAAGGATGGCAGCTACCGCTACGAGCTCGACAATGGCGCGGTGATCGACGTCGCGATTCGCGTCGATGCCGCGACCCGCAGCGCCACGGTCGATTTCAGCGGCACGTCTGCGCAACTGCCCAACAACTTCAATGCGCCGAAGGCGGTCTGCATGGCAGCGGTGCTCTATGTGTTTCGCACGCTCGTTGGCGACGATATCCCGCTCAACGCGGGTTGCCTCAAGCCGTTGTCGGTGCTCGTTCCGGACCGTTCGATGCTCAATCCGGTATATCCGGCAGCGGTGGTGTCGGGCAATGTCGAGACGTCCTCGGCCATCACCAATGCGCTGTATGGCGCACTCGGCATCGTGGCATCGAGCCAGGGAACGATGAACAACTTCACCTTCGGCGATGCCCGCTACCAATACTACGAAACGATTGCAGGCGGCAGCGGCGCGGGCAACGGTTTCAGCGGCGTCGATGCCGTGCAGACGCACATGACCAACTCGCGCCTGACTGATCCCGAAGTACTCGAATGGCGCTACCCAGTGCGGCTCGAATCGCATCTGATCATGGCGAAATCGGGTGGCCTCGGGCGCTGGCACGGCGGGAACGGGGCGATCCGGCGCATTCGCTTCCTCAAACCGATGACGGCATCGATTCTGTCGAATAACCGCATCCATGCGCCTTTCGGCGCGTGTGGCGGACGGGCAGGACGGCGCGGCAGCAATCGGGTCGAGCGCGCGGATGGTCAGGTCGTTGCACTAGGTCACATCGCGAGTGTCGACATGGAGGCGGGCGATGTGTTCGTGGTCGAAACGCCGGGGGGGCGGTGGTTTCGGTGAAGTTTGACTCCCGCACAGTGGGGGTTGCGTCCAGCGTGGTCCAGGCGTGCCACGCTGGATGTTGAACTGTCAGCCGTGGGTAAGGTACATCTCCGGGGTAAAGCGGCCGTTCGAGGGTCCCGGGCGCCTTCAATGCGAACGGCTCCGAAACTGGCCGGGTAAACCCGCCTGGTTCCCGCCAGTTTGGCCGGACACTCGTGCTTTCAACGGACGGCACCCTCGGCCTCGATGAGAGGCTGCAAGTTTGCATGATGATGCGGTGCATTCGTTGCGATCCGCGACAGGTTCTTCACCGCCGACCTCCAACGGCGGAGCGCTAAACATTAATTGTTTCTGCGGCCCGCCCGCCCAGCGCTGCCTGCTTGATGTAAATCAACGATCATGGGTTCGCGCCCGCTAACGTCGAACCACTGATTCGCCTGTCACGCAGATGCCTCCGACCGGCCCACGGCTGGTACAGATTTCGCATGCAGGTCCCATCGCGCGACGTGCGCAATAGCTGTCTATCGGCTTTCAACGACACTCGCGCGGCGTGATACGCCAGCCGAGGCTCAAGACAACAAGGTTGCCTCGGCCGGGAGAAGCAATACAAGGAGGAGACAATGCAGCAGTCTGCAAGTCCATTGGCCTGTGCCAGCGGCTGGAGTAGTCCATCGATCCAGAAAGCGCATGAGCGGTCGGAAAAGTTCGGGCTCAAGGCATTGATGCGGCCCGACTATGACGTGTTGACGGGCGGTGAACTGCGAATGAAGCTCGAGCAGAACCGCGCGCTCAGCGCTCACGCGATGCCCGTCATGGAGACGCTGCGCGAACAGATCGCGAACACGCAAAGCATGATCGTACTCACCGACGCGCAAGGACTGATCCTTCATTCAGTAGGCGACGACGACTTTCTCCGGCGTGCTGAAAAGGTTGCACTCAAGGCGGGGGCCAACTGGGCGGAAGAGCGGCAAGGCACGAATGCGATCGGCACTGCGATCGCAGATCGCTGTCCGACTGTCGTGCATGGCGACCAGCACTATCTGGCCGCCAATCGCTTCCTGACCTGCGCTAGCGTGCCGATTCTCGATCCGTACGGCGATCTCGCGGGCGTGCTCGATGTGACAGGCGACCATCGCAGCTATCACCAGCACACCATGGCGCTGGCAAAGATGTCCGCGCAGATGATCGAAAACCATCTGTTCACGAGTACGTTTCGCCATACGCTCCAGATCGCGTTTCACGCCCGGCCGGAGTTTCTCGGCACATTGATGGAAGGCATCATGGCCTTCACGTGCGACGGGCGTTTTCTCTCCGCCAATCGAAGCGCGCAATTCCAGTTCGGGCTTCCCCTCGCCGCAATGCGCGCGCATACGTTGTCATCCCTCTGCGGATTGACCACGCCTCAATTAATCGACCGTCTGCGCACCAGTCAGGGACACCCCATTTCGCTCGCGCTGAACAATGGGACGGTAGTATGCGCAAGCGTCGAATTTCGCCGTCCGACGCTTGGAGAGTCCGTTCAGCTGCCCGTTGCATTTGACCCTGCTACGCCGCCCGCTGTACGCCACGCCCAGCCAGCACGTTCCACTCTGGTCGACAGCTCACCGTCGAAGCTTGCATGTCTGGATACGGGCGATGGGCAGGTTTCGACCGTCATCGAGAAGGTTCGCAAGGTGATCGGCAAGGATATCCCTATCCTGATCACCGGCGAAACGGGCACCGGCAAGGAGCTGCTCGCGCAGGCAATTCACAATGACTCGCCGCGCCGCTCGGGCCCATTTGTCGCCGTCAATTGCGCGTCCATCCCCGAGAATCTGATCGAATCGGAACTCTTCGGCTATGAAGAAGGCGCGTTCACGGGTGCACGTCGTAAGGGTGCGGCAGGCAAGCTGTTGCAGGCCAACGGCGGCACCCTCTTTCTCGACGAAATCGGCGACATGCCGTATCCGTTGCAAGTGCGTCTGCTGCGAGTTTTGCAGGAACGCGTGGTGGACCCGCTGGGCTCGAGCAAATCGGTGCCCGTCGATGTCGCCATTATTTGCGCCACTCACCGCAACCTGCGCGAGATGATCGCCCAGAACCGGTTCCGCGAGGACCTGTACTACCGGCTGAACGGGCTGGTCGTCAAACTGCCGCCGCTGCGCGAGCGCACCGATCTCGCTGTCGTGATCGAAAAGATGCTGGTCTCGGTGCGATCCGAGCAGGCTTCGGACGCGCCGTTGAGCGTCGCCGGCGACGTCATGACGTTGTTCGAGCAATGTGCGTGGCCGGGCAACTTTCGGCAGCTTGGCAATCTGTTGCGCACAGCCGCCGCAATGGTCGACGACGACGGGCAGATCAGGCGCGAGCATCTGCCTGAAGATTTCTTCGAGGATTGCCGCTGTGTCGCCATGCCCGGTGGTCAGCCAGCGGGTGATCCGATGCAACCGCCCGGTGCGCGGCTGCAGGACGTCGAAGCCTCGGCGATCGCCGCCGCAATCGCGCAGCACAATGGCAACGTCTCGGCAGCGGCGCGCATGCTCGGCATTTCGCGCAATACGGTCTATCGCAAGATGCCGCCACTCGGTACAGGCCGGGCCAATTAGAAGCACGAACGCGCCGCGCGTCATGCTCGGCGGTTTGCATGCTGCGCAAACAGGTGTTGCATTTCGCAACACCTGTTCCAGATCTGAACGCTGTGTTCAGTGCCCTCGC
This sequence comes from Paraburkholderia bengalensis, assembly GCF_037126505.1. Classification (NCBI taxonomy): domain Bacteria; kingdom Pseudomonadati; phylum Pseudomonadota; class Betaproteobacteria; order Burkholderiales; family Burkholderiaceae; genus Paraburkholderia; species Paraburkholderia bengalensis. Next base: position 91,056 of record NZ_JACFYJ010000018.1, on the reverse strand, counting down.
CCATACGGTATCAAGCGATTCGCGATTGGCCGATCCCGCGCGGTAGCCGCCGGTTCGAACGAGCACACATCAATGGCACACGACTTGCCGTGACCATCGCGCGGCCGATCCGCAGGCACACTCCGCTCTGCCGAAGGCGTCGCACGATCACTCAAGGAGACATTGATGAAGACAACTTCGATCCCGGCCACGCGCTTCGCGCTGCTCGCAGCAGGCGTCGCGGCAACCACCACCCTGAGACCGGCAATGCGTATCGTTGCCGCGTGTCTCGCGCTTGCATCGATGCCTTCCATTGCCAGCGTGAAAATCTGTACGTTTCCGGGCAGCCCGACCGCATCGCTCGATCAAGCCGTCGCGCGGGACGTCTTTGCTGCTGCGGGTATTACGGCGCAACTGGTCCAGCATGGCATTGGCGACGGCGACGATGACGGTGTCTCGCTCAAGGAACTCAATCGCACCCTGGCACGCGACTGCGATGTCATCGCAGGCTTTCCGCTTTCAACTGTGGCGGATGCATCCGGTGGGAAACTGACGTTCTCCCGCGGCTATCTGCGCGCGGGCTACGTGAGTATCGCTGTGTCTGATGCAAACCCGGACAGTGCCGTAAAGGACATCGTCGCGGCAACCTATGCGAGCCCCGCGCAATTGATCGCCGTGCAAACCTCAAACGCGAAGCTGCACCTGGAAAACACGTCGGCGCTGACCATCGAGGCAGTGGCGAAGGGTCAGGCACAGCGCGCAATCGTCTGGTATCCGGCGGTAGTGGCTTATCAGCATGCGCATCCGCAGCAGCATTTCATCATCGCACCCGCTCATTCGCCGTACTCGGATTGGCAGCTTGTCTTCGCCTTCGGTGCGCGCACAGCGGCACTCCGTGACCGGATCAATGCCGCCATGAGCGCGTTATCGAACAATCAGCGACTCTCGACCCTCACTCGCGAATGGGCGCTGCCCCGAAATGCGACCGATGCGGCCGCTGCTGCCAAAGTCGACGCGATGCATGATCGAGGCGAATCGACATTCGCCTCGATCATGCATGCATCCTCAAACGTCGCGCGTCCCGGTTCACCGGGACTGTGACGACGCACAGCGTGCGCACGTCGACAGACCCACCGAAGCCTGCCCTACGCTGTTGCACCTGATGTTCCGTTTCGCAACACGTGTGCTCCGGATCCGGACAGCGCCCTGCTGCACAAAACGTCGGATGCGGCGCAAAGCTTCGGCACAGAGCTTGCGTTGTACCACCCCGACCGCAATCCAGACAGCGGTTTTCAACCCGGTCATCAAGGAGACAGCCATGCAGTGGACGACACCCGCCTACACCGATCTGCGTTTCGGTTTTGAAATCACGATGTACATCGCCAATCGCTGACGTCATGTCGCATTGCCGTCGCACGTTGCATGCAGCGCGCGACGGCACACGGAGCCGTCATCATGAAGATCAGGGTTCTCGGTTCGGGCGCAGGCGGCGGACTGCCGCAGTGGAACTGCAACTGCACGAACTGCAGCCGTGCGCGTCGCCGACTGGACGACGTACTGCCCCGCACACAATCGTCGATCGCTGTCAGCGACGACGGCGTCAACTGGATTCTCATCAACGCCTCGCCCGATCTTCTCACGCAGTTGCGTGAGCATCCCGAACTGCAGCCCGCCCGTTCGATTCGTGACACGGGCATTGTGGCCGTGATGCTCGTCGATGCGCAGATTGATCATGTGACAGGTCTGCTGATGATGCGCGAACGCACCTCGCCGCTGCCCCTTTATGCGACCGCGCCTGTATTCGATGACCTGTCGGGTGAACTGCCGATCGTACCGCTGCTCGGCCACTATTGCGGCGTGCAACAGCACGACATCACACCCGGCGAGCCATTTACCATTGCGCCCGTCACAGGCGTGCGCTTCACGGCGATTCCCGTCAACAGCAATGCACCGCCCTATTCCGCGCGCCGCGATATGCCGCTTCCAGGCGACAACATTGCGTTGCTGATGGAAAACGTCGCGACAGGCGCTCGCGCGTTCTACGCACCGGGCCTGGGTGAAGTCACGCCGCAAGTGCGCGATGCGATGTATGCGTCGCAACTGGTGATTGTCGACGGCACTTTCTGGTCCGAGAACGAAATGATTGCGCACGGCCTCTCTGGAAAGCGCGCCAGCGAAATGGGACATCTCGCGCAATGCGGCCACGACGGCAAGCCAGGCATGGTGCAGTGGCTCGACGCATTGCCGGGCTCCACGCGCAAGGTATTCATTCACATCAACAACACGAATCCGATCCTCGATCCGCATTCAGCCGAATACGCAGTGATTCGTGCGCGCGGCATTGAAGTGGCGCGAGACGGAATGCATTTTCAGGTATAACCATGAACGCCCCCTTACCCGCCCTTGCGCACGCGCACGAAACGCCCTGGTCCGAAGCTGAATTCGAAGCGCGCTTACGCGGCATGAACGCGCGCTATCACATCTATCATCCTTTCAACCAGCGGCTCAACAGCGGCCGATGCACACCCGCTCAGTTGCGCGGGTGGGTCGCCAATCGCTTTTACTATCAGATCAACATTCCGCTCAAAGACGCGGCGATTCTCTCCAATTGCGACGATCGCGAAACGCGCCGGCTATGGGTGCAACGCTTGCTGGATCACGACGGCTACGCGGGCGAGCCCGGCGGAATAGAAGCATGGGCACGTTTGGCCGACGCCGTTGGAATCGATCGCGATGCGCTCTGGTCATGCGAGCAGGTGTTGCCAGGCGTGCGGTTCGCCGTTGACGCGTATGTGAATTTCGCCCGACGTGCCCCCTGGCAGGAAGCTGTGTGCTCATCGCTCACGGAGATGTTCGCGCCGAAGATCCACCAGGATCGCCTCGCCGGATGGCCGTCGCTCTATCCATGGATCGACGATGAAGGGCTGCAGTATTTCCGGCATCGCATTCCCCTCGCGCAACGCGATGTCGAACACGGTCTGGCCGTCACCTTGCAGCACTTTCGCACGGCCGCCGAACAGCAGCGCGCGCTCGATATCCTGCAATTCAAGCTGGACGTCCTGTGGTCTATGCTCGACGCAATCGAAAAGGCCTATCCCCTATGAATCCGACGCCCGAAAACACCAGCGCGAACGTGCGCCCGCAATTGCGCCAACTCTTCCGCCTGCAATGGGAACCGGTGCAGGATGCGTATGTGCTGCTCTATCCCGAAGGCATGGTGAAGCTCAATCCGAGTGCGGGCGAGATACTGTCGCGTTGCGATGGCACGCGCGAACTCGACGACATCATCGGTGAACTCGAAACCCTCTTCGATACGTCGGGTCTCGCAACCGACGTGTACCAGTTCATCGATCACGCGCGGCAACGCGGCTGGCTGGAATGAAATGGACCGTGCAAATCCGGTTGCTCGACATTGCTCGTCACAGCCGCTGTGGCTGCTCGCGGAGCTGACGTATCGGTGTCCGCTGCACTGCGCGTTCTGCTATAACCCGCTCGATTTCGCGCAACTCGACGACGAACTCGATACAGCGACATGGCTCGACGTCATCACCCAGGCGCGTGAACTTGGCGCCGCGCAAATCGGCTTCTCCGGCGGAGAACCGCTGCTGCGCGACGATCTCGAAACATTGGTCGAACATGCCCGCCGTCTCGGCTTCTATACGAATCTGATCACGTCGGGCGTCGGCCTCAATGAAACACGCATCGAAGCGCTCAAGCGAGCGGGCCTCGATCATATTCAGCTTTCGTTTCAGGATTCGTCGCGCGAAATGAACGACTTTCTGTCGAGCACACGCACCTTCGAACTGAAGCAACGCGTCGCGAAGCTGATCAAGGCGCACGGTTACCCGATGGTGCTCAACTGCGTGCTGCATCGATACAACCTGCCGCATGTCGCGCAGATCATCGACATGGCCATCGAGATGGGTGCCGAGTACCTCGAACTCGCCAACACGCAGTACTACGGCTGGGCAATGCTCAACCGTGCACAACTGATGCCGACACACGAGCAATTGGTCGAAGCGGAAGCGACGGTCAACCGGTATCGCGAACAGCACGGCAACCGCTGTCGCATTCTTTTCGTCGTGCCCGATTACTTCGAGTCGCGACCCAAGGCCTGCATGAACGGCTGGGGATCGGTTTTTCTCGGCGTCGGCGCCGATGGTGCGGCACTACCCTGTCATGCAGCCCGCCTGTTGCCGGGGCTCGCGCTGCCGAACGTGCGCGACGCGACGCTGGCCAGCATCTGGCACGAGAGCGCCGCATTCAACGCGTTTCGCGGCGACACGTGGATGCGCGAGCCATGCCGCTCCTGCGACGAACGCCATCACGATCATGGCGGCTGCCGCTGCCAGGCGTATCTGCTGACGGGGGATGCCGCGGCCGCCGACCCCGTCTGCGCGAAGTCGTCAGCGCACGGCGAGATTGAAAAGGCTGTGGAGTTCGCACGTGCGCCGATGCGGGAACGCGATGTCCAGCCAATCGTGTTCCGCAGCCGAAGCGAATCGCTGCGCCTTGCATCAGCAGCGGGTCATATCGCCGGTGCCGAAGATTGACACCAGCGGGCAACGCCTCTTGATTCGCTACTGCACCGCTGAAGATCGCATGCGCTGTCACGTTTGGCAACAGCCGGTCTGATCCAGTGCTCCACGATGTAACACACCCGATCTCTCATGTGCGATGCGAGTTCGAACCATGCCATGGCCAGTCCACACCAAGCGTGGATGCAGGCAGGTTCCTCTCCCATGTCATGGTCAATGGCATGTGAATTGCCTTAATGACCCGCAGCCTTTACGCAGATATCGCAGATCAACGCACCTCTGCCGACAGGCGTCGCATCGATAATCCACAGGAGACAGTGATGAAGACAAGTTCGGCTTCCGCCGTTCGGCTTGCGATGCTGGCAGCAGGCGTCGTGACAGCCATCAGCATGACGACACGGCCGGTTGCAGCCGCAGCCGACTATCCCGCGGTGACATACGAACGGCTCACGTCGGCGCAAAGCGATCCGGGCTGGCTGACGTACTATCGCACGTACAACGGCCAGGCGCATTCGCCGCTCAAGCAGATTGATGCGTCCAATGTGAAAAACCTGAAGCAGACCTGGGCCTACAGGTTTCCCGTCGATCTTCAGCAAGGCTTCGAGGCAACGCCGATCATCAACGGCCGCTTCCTGTTCGTGACGACGCCCAAGGACAACGTCTACGCGTTCGATGCTGTCACGGGCAAACAGCTATGGAAGTACGAACCGAAACTCGGTGCGGAGTCGTTCAAGACAGCCTGTTGCGATGTCATCAATCGGGGCGTCGCGCTGTACGGAAAGAACGTTTATGTCGCGATGCTGAGCGGCGAAGTGGCAGCACTCGATGCGCAAACTGGCGCGGTCGTCTGGAAGAAATCGATGTTCGAGCCGGGCCTTGGCTACGCGTTCTCGCTTGCGCCGCTCGCGCTGGATGGTGCGATCGTGGTTGGCAGTTCGGGTGGCGAATACGGCGCGCGCGGTTTCATCGCAGCACTCGATCCCGAGAACGGCAATGTGTTGTGGAAGCGCTATACGGTGCCCGGTGCGAAAGAGGCGGGTGGCGACACGTGGCCCGACGGCATGCAGGAACACGGCGGCGCACCGGCGTGGCTGACGGGCACTTACGATCCCGATAGCAAGACGTTGTACTGGGGCGTCGGCAATCCGGGACCGTGGCTCGCGGACCTTCGGCCTGGCGACAATCTCTACTCCGATTCATTGCTCGCACTCGATCCGAAAACGGGTAACCTCAAATGGCACTACCAGTACACGCGTCACGACACGTGGGACTATGACGGCGTCAATACTCCCGTTCTCGCGAACATCAAGTACGAAGGCAAGGACTATGACGCCATCATTCATGCAGACCGCAACGGCTATTTCCACGCAATCGATCGCAGCAACGGCAAGCTGATCTATGCACGGCCCTTCGTCAAGGCGACGTCGGTCACCGGCTACACGGCCGATGGTGTGCCCGTGCAGGACGCGGCGAAGTATCCGAAAGCCGGAACGACGATCGAGACATGTCCGAGTTTCCTCGGTGGCAAGAACTGGTGGTCGGTTTCGTACGATGCGGACAAGCACATCGCCATCGTGCCCGCCTTGCATGCGTGCATGTCGCTGTCCGGCAAATCGGTGAATTACATGGAAGGTCTGCCGTATCTCGGCGAGGGCTTCGAGATCAAGCCTGAACCAGGCAGCAAGGGCTATGGCGAACTTCAGGCCATCGACGTGAACACCGGCAAGAAGATCTGGAGCCACTGGAGCAAGCTGCCGTGGAACGGCGGCGTCGCGACGACGGCGGGTGGTCTCGCGTTCAGCGGCTCGCTCGATGGCCATCTCTATGCGTTCGACGTCACGAACGGCAAGGTGCTGTGGCAAAGCCCGAAACTCGCGAGCGGCATTATCGCGCAGCCTTCGGTGTTCGAGATCGAGGGCAAGGAGTATGTCGCCGTGCTCGCAGGCTATGGCGGCGCCAATCCGATCTGGGGCGGCCCGATGGCCAAGGCGGCGGACAAGGTGCCGCGCGGCGGCACGCTGTACGTGTTTGCGCTCAACCACTCGTGATCTTTCTGTATGGGACGGGCAATGCATCGTCAGTTCGCGCTGCGTCCGCCCGCCCCGATCTTTCCGGACGTACCGACATGAACCACTCTCTCAATCGTATTCCGGCGATGCGTCTCGTCGCCGCGTGTCTCGCGCTCGCATCCGTGCACGCGATGGCGGGGACACGGGATAGCGTCATCGCACGCGATGGTTTCGCGCAAGCGGGCATCAACCCGATATCCGCGACGCGAGACCTCACCGACGATGCCACCCGCTACCGCGACGGCCCATCCGCTTCTCGCACGACTGCGCGACACGCGGTTCTCTCCGCTACCCAGGGCAGCAGCAAGGGCGGCTTCGTCAAGATTGCAGCCGACGCGGGCAGTGACGCACCATCGTTCGATCAGGCGCAAGCCGCGCACGGCAAGGCTCTGTATTCGGCTGCTTGTGCGAAATGCCATGGCGCGCAGTTGCAGGGGATGGCGGGACCCGCGCTGCAAGGCCCCGCCTTTGCGCCTGCGTCCAATGCTCACCTGACGATCGGCGCCGTGTACACCTACATGGCCACCAACATGCCCGCCGACAAGCCCGGCAAGATGAAGGATCAGGATTACGCCGACATCATGGCGTTCCTCCTTTCTTCGAATGGTTATCGGGCTGGCGGCGCGAAGATGACGGCCGACACGGTGCGCGCGTCGACGACGAAGCTCAACGCAGGACCATCGCATTAAGCAACTGTGAGGCACGCCTCTTTCCGGTTTGACGAAGGAGGCGCTTAGGGTCCCAGCGCTGCCCGGGACGCGCTCGCTTGAGTCGTCGGTCGATGGGGTTGCTTTCTGGCATACGGGCAAGAACGGCGACTGCTTCAATGCTCGGTGACAGGATGGTTGCGCGCGGCTAACGGGAGCCGCCGTCATGATCCGGGGACTCACGCCCGACGACCTGAAGCGGGACGCAGAAACCCACACGGAGGACGGTGCCGTAGAAGCTGCACGTTTTCTTACGCTGGTGATCGGAGCCGGCGAAAGAAGCCTTCGCACGCGAGGATTCCGGTAGATCGAATCTGCGCGTTTTCCAGCCTAGAATGAATGTACGCAAGCGCCGCCACCTGCGACGCTTCAAGTGAACGGCGCGGAGGGGCCATGTTTCGCACAAGCTTCATTGGCCGGCCAATCGCTGTGGCGGGCGCGTTCACGCTGTGCGGGTGTGTCTACTATGGGCCATACAGCTACTACCCCGGCGCCGGTGGCTACTACGCCTGCACGAGTGGCGACGCAGCGTCTACAGCGAGTCAGCAATCGACTTTAGCGGGCAGCCATGTCGGCGCCTTGACGCCGAATGCTCTGCCGGCATCCGGCCAGAACTGCACGTTCGTGTCGGTACCGCCGCCTGCGTACTATCCAGTCCCCGTTTATTACGGCCGCCCCGTGTACTACTACGGCTATCCGTAGTGCGCAACGCTGTCGAGCGCTCCGTCCCCCTCCTCGCCAGGACCGCGCCGAACCGGGGTTCTTTGCCGCGATAACCGGAGGCGAGCGCCGTTCGCGCGCGAAGATCAGGATCCGCATATGCGCCGCACGCACTTGCAGGACACCTGTGTTCAATGATCGAACCAGCGATATTGAAGCGCAAACGTGATGGACTTGTAGTCGCCGCCAGCGCGCGTGACAAACCCGCTGGAAAGCGCCAGCTTCGCGGACCAACCGCGTGCGAAGGGTGCGGAGAATGTCAGGCCGTAACGCATGTTGGCCTGCCTGTCTTCATTGGGCACCCCGTTCGTGCTTGAGCGGCCGCCCGCGGCGTAGCCGATGTCGGCCGCGATCCATAACCCCGGACGGAAGCTATACCCAGCGTGCAGTTGGAGTAGCATCAAAGGGTCCTGGCCGCGCGTGTTGCCGTTAAAGAAATCATTGTTGCGTGTGAAAAACCACGCACCAGCCGACGCGTCGAAGAACCAGTTGCCATAGGGCTGCGAGAAACCGATCTCGGGTCTGAATCCCCAGCGGTTGGTGCCTATGTTGACCAACCGTGAAGGGAGATACTGACCGGTCGGAGCCGATACCGTGAGGCTGATGCCGGCCGAGCTCATTTGCTCGCGCCGGGCGAATTCCTCGGGCGTGAGCGCCGGACTGCCGATGAAGTTCCACGCAAAGCGCAGCTTCAGATCGCCAATGCCGGCGCGATGCACTTCGGCAGGCGCGCCAATGACGACGCCGCTGAGATTGCCGCTGCTGAAGGGCATCGCGAATGCGAGCGATGCCGTGTGGCCAGCCAGCGCGAACGTGCGCGAGTAAGCGAGCGACACAGTGCTGATCTTTGCCCGCACGCCGGTAATGGGCAGGGACGGGTCCGTCAGCACGTCGCCATACAGATACGCATAGCTGGCGACGAGAAAGTTCGTGCCGATCGGCGACGGCGAATAGCTACGCGGCTCCAGCTCCTGCGCTTGCGCGCCCATCGCCAGAAGCAGAAGCGCGACGGCGCTGGCGTGCCGAAGCTTCCAGTGGGTGAACAGACCCCTCATGCTCACCGCTACCTGGCAGGCCGCCAGCAGCGACGATGCACGGCGCAATCGGAGTGGGAACCACACCACGAGCATGATTAACCCAGCGCATCAGTGAGCTCAATCACGAGGTACAGGACATAGGCCCCATTGTTTGCGCACACGCCATGTCCGATAAAGACTACTGCGAGTCCACGCGGTGCGGCTTGCCGCCGTCCGGCAGGATCAGGCGCGTCGTGTTCCCGGAGCGGCGTCATGGTCAATGCCGCCCTACACAGCCAGACTATATGATCACTGGAAACACAGCTATTGGACCTTGGTCGCATGTCGCCGCAATAGCGCACCCTTTTCGGAGATCTGTCTCAATCCGCCGCGGGCGGCTCCTGCATACGTGCTGGCGCTCCAACTCCGGAAAAACCCCCTAGGCGAACTGATATAGCTTGACCGGATTGTCGACGAATATCCGTTGCTGCCAGTCCGCACGCCCAATCCAACTCGCGATCATGTCCAACAGGTTCGCATCGTCCGGCTTGTGCGTCTTCTGCGTCGGATGGGGCCAGTCGGTACCCCATAGCATCCGCTCCGGCGCCATTTCGATCAGCGTTTTCGCGACGGGCGCAACGTCTTCGTACGCAGGCGCGCCCGTCTTGCTATCGACATACGGCCCCGACAACGTGATCCACGTATTGCCCTTTTCAACCAGGCGTTGCGCGGCACGCAATGCATCCGACGACAGCCCGCCCGGTTGCGGAACGTGCGCGATATGGTCGATGACAAGCGGGCAAGGCAGCGCCGCCAGATGGCGTTCCAGCTCCGGCAGCCGCGCGCCCTGCACGACCAGCTCGATATGCCAGCCGAGATTGGCGATACGTGCTGCAAGCGGCTCAAGCATGTCCAGCGTCGTGGCGCCCGGATAACTCAGGTTGAAGCGAATCGCGCGGATGCCGCCCCGATGCAATGTCTGCAGTTCGGCATCGCTTACTGAACTATCGACGACGGCGACGCCCCGCGCCTGATCGCCGAATTGACTGAGCGCTTCGAGCGTGCAGCGGTTATCCGTTCCGTACGTCGACGGCGTGACGACCACATTCCGCTTCACACCAAGGCGCGCCTGCAGCAGCCGATACTGGGCGACCGTCGCATTCGGCGGACGAAGCGTCGTGCCCGGCGCAACCGGGAACCGGTCGTCGTAGATATGCATGTGACAGTCGATGGCGCCTTCCGGCAACCTGAACGATGGCCGCTCCGTGCCGCTCGACCATGTTTCTTGCGCACCGGCAAGCTTCGGCAGCGCTGCCGACATCAGCGCCGCGCCACCGGCCTGGAGAAATTCACGCCTTGTTCTGGTCCTCATGCTCAGATGGCACCCGTCTTCCCGGCAAGACGGCTTGCCGGACCGTTGCGCGTCAGGAGCAACAGCGTCGCGACGCTCACCAGTGTGAGAATGGCGAGCGGCATCAATGCCAGCGCGTAGCTACCCGTCGCATCCTTCACCCATCCGTAGACGTTCACCATCAGCCCGCCGCCGAGCAGATTCGCGATCGCGTTGACGGTCGCAAGACCCGCCGCCACGGCGCTGTTCGACAGCATGTCGGTAGCCAGCGCCCAGAACGGGCCCTTGAAGGAATACGCTCCGACCAGCACCGCGCACAGCATGCAGATCGTCGGCAACAGTGAGCCGCTCAGCGACGTCGCGAACAGGCCCACGCCGATCAGCAGCATCGGCACGACGGTGTGCCAACGGCGCTCGTCCAACCGGTCCGAGCGGCGCCCCCAGTAGACCATCAGAACGGATGCCACCGCGTACGGAACCGAGTTCAGCAAGCCCGTCTGCATGACGGAAAGACCAAACGACTTGAGCAGTTGCGGCTGCCATACCGACAGCGTGCTGCCCGCCGCCGACGCACACGTATCGACGAGCGCGAGACACAACACATAGCGATTGCGGAACAGTTGCGCGAGCGGCAGCGACGGCACCTTCTTCGGCGCCTTGTGCTCGCTGACAAGCGCGTTGACGAGCCACGTGCGCTCGTCGTCGTCGAGCCATTTCGCGTTCTCAGGCTTGTTGGTCAGCATGAACAGACAGGCAATGCCGAGCAGCACGGTCGGAATGCCTTCGAGAATGAACAGCCAATGCCACCCGCGCAGCCCCCCGAATCCGTCCATCTGCAGGAGCAGCGCCGAAATCGGCGAGCCGATGAAGCTCGCGGCGGGAATCGCGACCATGAAGGTCGCCACGATTCGCGCGCGGTACGACGCCGGAATCCAGTACGACAGATACAACAGCACGCCGGGGAAGAAGCCCGCTTCGGCCGCGCCAAGCAGAAAGCGCAGCACGTAGAACGTCGTCGCGTTGTGTACGAGCGCGGTCGCCGCCGACACGATGCCCCACGTGATCATGATGCGCGCGATCCAGATGCGCGCACCGTACTTTTGCAGCGCGAGATTGCTCGGCACTTCGCAAAAGAAGTACGAAATGAAGAACAGACTGCTGCCGAACCCGAAGACCTTCGCCGACATGCCAAGGTCATGATTCATCTGCAAAGACGCCATGCCTACGTTGCCCCGGTCGATAAAGGCAAGCAGGTAGCACACCATCAGGAAGGGAATGAGTCGCCAGACGACCTTTCGTATCGTCCGGCGCTCGATCGCGGACTTTTCCATGACACCAGTTTGCATTGTCGTCTCCCTTTATTGTGCGCCTGTGCGCTGATTCGTGAATCGTTGCCACGCAATGACGGCGATGACGCCGCTGGCAAGCACCGCCGCCATTGCTGCAAAGGTATGTCGTACACCAAGTGCTTCGGATGCGGTCCCGACGAGCAGATAGCCGAACGGCATCGTACCGTTGTAGGCCATCCCATACATGCCGACGAGCCCGCCGCGCACGTGCTCGGGACACTGCCGCTGGATGGTCGCGTTCGTCGACGTGGCCGCAAAAGTGAGGCTGAAGCCGAGCATGTAAAACGCCGGCACCGTGACCGCCGCCTCCGACGTCGCGGCGAGCGCTGCCAGCGCACCGACGGCCGTCCACGGCGCCCACGCGATGAATCTCCGTGAAGCCATCGGACCGATCGCCGAAGAAAGCAGGATCGCCGCGCTCAATGAACCCGCTCCGGCGCACGCGAAGAACACGCCCGTAAAGCGCGCCGCGTCGTGGAACCCCTGATCCGCGAGCAGCGGCACGAGCGTTTGATAGCTGCCGGCGAACAAACCGATGCACGCGAGAATCGGCAGATAGCGCGCGGAGAACACATCGGACATCACATAGCCCACCGCGTCGCGCAGGCTGCTGTCCGCCCGCGCAGGCCGTGCCGCGGAGGCCGTTCTGATCGAACGCACGCAGGTCGCCATGAAGCAGAGCGCCAGCGCGTAAATCACAAACGATGTTCGGGGTCCGAGCGTCGGGTAGACGAAGCCCGCAATCGTCGGGCCCACCATGCGGCCGACGTTGTAGACCATCGTGTTCATCGCGACGGCATTCGACGTATGCGCCGGATCTTCCAGGCTCGTGAGCAGCAGAACCTGGCGCGCGGGTGTTTCGATCGCACTCGACACGCCGATGGCGAGCGCATGCGCAAGGATCAGTTTCACACCGAGCACGCCGAGCAACGACAACGTGAAGAGACTGGCTGTGAGTATCAGCGAGGTCGTGAGCACGCACAGCGTCGCGCGCTTCGCATTGGCCGAACTGATCCGCGAGCCTGCAACCGGTGCGACGATCAGCTGCGGTCCGTACAGCAGGAAGTTGAGCAGCGCGAGAATCGCCGCCGAACCCGACAGGTGATACACGAGCAGGTTTAGCGTGACGTTCTGCGTCCAGCTTCCGAGCACGGACGCGACCTGTCCGCTCAGATACCGACGCAGCGACGCCTCCGCCAGCGCCGGAAACAGCCTGCTGACGAAGCCGGTTTGTGCGGTCATCGTCACGACAGCGCCTTGCCGCGCGTTTCCGGCGCGAAAAACACGACTACGGCGGCGGCGATGAATGCGACGATCGTCGTCGCCAGTCCCATCACGAAACCGCCCGACGTCGACGCGAGTGCGCCGATGATCAACGGCGCAATGAAGCCGCCAAGACGGCCACCGTTGTACGCGAGGCCCATCAGAAATCCGCGCGATGCCGTATCCCCGATGATCTCCGCGAGGAACGGTCCTGCGCCGGCGAAAATGCCGTTCACGCTAAAGCCAGTCAGGAAAATCGCAATCATCAGCAGCAGCGCATCCGATGACGTGATGTACACACCGACGGCGGCCGCCCCGACGAGCAGATAGGCAAGGAACATCGGCCGCCGGCCGAGCCGGTCGACGAACGCCGAGAACAGCAGAAATCCACTGATCGCACCGAACTGCAGCGCGAGCACAAACTTCAGGCTATGCACGAAGTCGAGATGCTTCACCGTGACGAGGAACGTTGGCGTCCACGTAAAGACGCCCCAGTACAGATACTGCAGAAAAAAGATGAACCCGAATGCCGTCACCAGTCCGCGCACATTGAGCTTGTCACGGCTAGCCGTGGCCACGCGTCGAACCGACGACTTCGCCTGCCTGCGCTCCAGCCAGATCGGCGATTCAGGCGTTTTTCTGGCGACCCAGAACAGAATGAAAAACGGCGACGCGCCGATCAGAAACAGCAGACGCCAGCTGTTTCCGCCGAGTCCATCGTTCACGCCGCTGACGATGCCCGAGATCGTGATGGCGAGAATCGCGCCGATGGGCAAACCCATCTGCATCAGTGCCCCGCCCTTGCCGCGCCGGCTTGCGTGCCATGTCTCGGCGATGAGGGCGGCACCCGCCGTCCACGTACCGCCCATGCCCAACGCGCCAAAAAAGCGCAACGTGGCGAACCAGTGTTCGTTCGGCGCGAACGCAATCAGGCCGGAGAACAGCGAATAAATGCCGACGCAGAGCAACGCGGTACGCACGCGCCCCAACCGGTCCGACACATAACCGAACAGAATGCCGCCGATGATCTGTCCGGCCGCCGTGATGCTCGTGAAAAGGCCGAGCTGTGCCTTGCTCAAGCCGAACTGAAGGGCCAATGTCGGCAGGAGAAGCGAAAGCAGGAACGAGTCATAGCTCTCGAACGTCCACCCGAGTCCCGCGAGCGAAAGCGACCGCCACTCGGTGCCCGTGATGTTCTTCAAACCCTTGGCTTGCGCGCCGTCCGTGAATTCAGTTGCAGCAACCGTTGCACTCGTTTTCATGTGTTGTCTCCTGCAATCGCGAGCCGGTAGGTCGTCGCCGCAGTCCGGCTGAAGAGCGCGGTCTTTTCATCGGCGGACATCGCGGACGCGAGTCGTTTGAAGGCGTTCCACAGGACGCCATAACTGAACATCCCTTTGTCGACGGGAAAATTGCTTTCGAACATGCAGCGATCCACACCGAACAGTTCGATGCAAACATCGAAATAGGGCCGCCACGCGACGGCCAGTTCCTCGGACGAAGGCGGCAGCGCGCGCGCGGCGAAGTCGAAGCCGAACACGTTCATGCCTGCACCGCCGAGCTTGATGCGCGTGTTGGGCAGGCTCGCAAGCCGCGCGAGTTTCTGCTTCCATTCGGCATGCACAGCCGCGCGTTGACCGGCATGCGGGCCCGCGCCCAGCGGACCGCCAAAATGGTCGATAACGACAGTCACGTCTTGTGCAGCACGTGCGAGTTCGTACAGATCGTCGAGTTGCGTGTGGTAGACCCACGCATCGAGCGACAAATCGAAGCGGCCGAGCGTCCTGACACCCTGCCGGAACGCCGGATTCGTCATCCGGTCGCACGGCGGCGTGACCGGGCTGGAACTCACCTCGGGACTCGCATGCCACGCGAGCGGATTGCGCATGCCTCGCAGACGTCCGCCGGATACCTGCAGCATCGCTTCGAGCACGCGTTCGAGTTCTGCGCCCAGCGTCAGGTCCGCGCCACCGACGATCGCCTCGCAGCAGCGCGCTTCGCCATACGCGCCGCTTGCGAACATCGCAGCGACGCCCGTGGCGAACTCGACTTCGCCGACCGGCTTCATCGCTTCCGGACCGTCCTGTCGCAACATCGAGCGGCATTGCACGTAGACCGTCGACACGACTCGATGCCCGCTCGCCACATCCCTGCCGAATTCATCCGCGAGATACCGACCTGTCTGGCGGTCCCACAGGTGATGATGCGCATCGACGATGGCAAGCGCCGGTTCGAGCACCGGCTCGTCGCGAAGCGCGAGCCACTCGGGTCGGACAGGCAAATGAGGCGCGTGGACGATCTGCATGACAGTCGCCCTTTAAAACTTCTGGCGCATGCCGATGACCACGCCCGTCTGGTTGTGGCCGGCCGCGACCGTTCCATAACCGTTGACGCCGAGCGCCGAGCCGTCCTTGTTGCGCGCAAAGCCCGCCGTCGCGTAGACATCGGTGCGCTTGGACAGCAGGTAATCGGCGCAAAGCACAGCGAGCCACGGATCGGCGCCGGTCGAATGGACGTCCTGGTAGTAGCCCGTTGCCGTCAGCAGGAAGGCTGGCGTGACGTAGTACTGCGCGCCCGCCCAGTAAAGATTTGCGGCACTCGCTTCCGAGCCGTTTGCAACGACGATCGGGTTCACCGGCAGGAACGCATTCGACGCACGCAGATAGCGGTAGCCCGCAAAGCCCTTCACGGGTCCAATCTGATAAGAAGCGGCTACCGTCGCGCGACGCTCGGTCCCCGTGTTGGTTGCCACCGTGTTGCTGTTGCGCTGCTCGTACGACACGCTCGCCGCCAACGGACCTTGCGCGAACGTCAGCGCGCCGCTGAAAAAGCGCCCGGTGATTTCGGCGCCCGGCACTTCGGCGCCGTAGCCTGTGTCGTAGCGCGTGCTGTACATCGCCTGTGCCGTCAACGGGCCGAATACGCCCGTGTATTTCGCGGAGTTGTCGATCCGCGCAGCCATCGCGTAGTCGAGCGACAGCACCGAGTAGCGCGACGATGCGCCCATCGGATCGAACGCCACCGCCTGTTCGTAGAGCAGCGCGTTCTGCCGGCCGAAGGTCAACTGCTGGCCTTTATATGAAAGGCCGACCCACGCCTGACGGCCGAACAGCCGGGAAGTCGTGGTCGCGTTCGCGCCGAGACCTTTGGTCGATTGCGCGGTCGTGCCGTCATTGATGTTGAAGCCGCTCTCCAACTGGAAGATTGCCTTCATGCCGCCGCCGAGGTCTTCGACGCCCTTCAGTCCCCAGCGCGAGCCGGACAGGTTGCCCGACACTTCGCGCGTCTGTGCGCCGCCAGCACTTGTATTGTTGATGTGCTCGATGCCAACGTCCGCGATGCCATACAGCGTGACGCTGCTTTGCGCATGCGCGGCGCTGCAGGTCAGGCTCACGCCTGCGGCTGCGACTGCGCCGAGCATCAGGCGGGTGTTCGTGTTGACGTTGTGGCTGGCTTTCTTGAACAGCATGGAGTCTCCAAAAAGTGTGTATGGATTGGTTTTGAGAGCGTGGATCACACCTTGTGCGCCGACGGCGCTTCGCCCGCGTCAGCACCCGGATCGCCGAGCCAGGCGATGGTCAGCGCACCGAGCAGCAGCACACCTGAGACGGCGAGCAACGGCACGGTGAAGCCGCCCGAGATCTGCTTGAGCGCGCCGATCATCGACGGGCCGACGAAGCCGCCCAGATTGCCCACCGAGACGATCAGCGCGAGGCCGCCTGCTGCAGCGCGGCCCGTAAGGAAGCCTGACGGGATGGCCCAATACGTCGCCTGAAACGCGAGGATGCCGCTCACCGTGAAGCAGAGTGCGATCAGCTTGAGCACGGGCGTGTCGACGAACGTGCTGGCGCACAGCGCGACGGCCGCCACGATCAGCGCGCCGGCCACATACGGAATGCGGTTCTGCGAGCGATTGGCGACGCGCGCCCACCACAGCATCACGATCGCGCCGATCGCATATGGAATCGCCGTGAGCCAGCCGACGACCGCGTGCTCGACGCCGAACTGCTTGATGATCTGCGGCATCCACAGACCGACGCCGAGCGAGCCGACGATGCCGCAGAAGTTGATGAACGCGAGCACGAACACGCGCCAGTTGGTCATCGCATCGCGCAGATTGCTGCCGTGACGCGCGCCGATGTCGCCCTGCTCGTGCGCAAGACGCTTCGCCAGCGACGACTTTTCTTCTTCGCTCAGCCACTTCGCCTTTTCGGGGCGGTCGGCCAGCACGAACAGACAGGCGATGCCGAGTATCACAGCGGGCACACCCTCGATCAGCAGTAGCCACTGCCAGCTACGCAGCCCGTGCAGACCGCCCAGTTCGAGCAAGGCACCCGAGACCGGCGAACCGATCATGTTCGCCACGGGAATGCCGACAAGAAATGCAGCCGTGACCTTCGCGCGCCACTTGCCCGGAAACCAGTGCGTGAAATACAGATAGATGCCGGGCGTGAAGCCCGCCTCGGCGAGACCGAGCAGGAACCGTGCGGCGGCGAAACTCTTCGGGCCGACGACGAACGCTGTCGCCATCGAAAAGAGACCCCACGTGATCATGATGCGTGCGATCCACACGCGCGCCCCGACCTTCTGCATGATCAGGTTGCTAGGAATTTCGAAGAGAAAATAGCCGACGAAGAACAGCCCCGCACCGAAGCCGAACTGCTCGGCTGTCAGACCGAGATCCTTGTTCATCGTCAGCGCGGCGAACCCGACGTTGGTCCGGTCCAGATAGCTGATGACGTAGCAGATGAAAATGAACGGCAGAATTCGCCGGAACGCCTTCGCGAGCGTGCGCTCGCTGGCTGCATAGTCTTCGTGAGCAATGCCCGGCACGGGTTGTGCACCAGCGCGCCGCGCGGCGCCCTCGGCGCGCAAGGTTTGCGAAATCGTCATGCTTGCCTCCTCCAACGCGCTGCTGTCGGCGCGATGTATCGATAATTGGCGGGCGCAGCGCCCGCCGCGCCTCAGACGGTCCGCTTCGCCCGCTTGGGCAGCGGACCGGCAATCGTCATTTCGGCTTTAAGAACCGTTCCGGAAACGGATTCGGTCATGAAGAGCGTCTTCATCGCTGGGCCGCCGAAGCAGAGATTGGTGAGCGAAGCGCCTGCCGGGCTCGTCAGGATCCCGACGGGTTCGGCACGATGGTTCAGCACCCACGCGCGGCCGAGCCCCGGGTTCGCGACGAACAGCCGGCCCTCGGTATCGATGGTCAGACCGTCCGGACCGCTCGGACCGTAGGAGGTGAAGAACTGCCCGACCTTGCTGACGGAACCATCGGCCTGAAGCGGCACGCGCCACACGCAGTTCCCGCGCGTCATGCCGACGAACAGGACCTTCTCGTCGGGCGACAGCACGAGTCCGTTGGGGCTCGGACAATTGCCAAGCAGCATGTCGAGCTTGCCGTCCACCGACAGCCGGTATACGCGGCCGGTCGGATCGTGCAGACCGGTTTGGCCCTGATCGGTGAAATACAGGTTGCCGTTCGAATCGAACGTGAGATCGTTCACGCCTCTGAAGCGCTCGGAATTGCGCCGCTCGAGAAGCGGGCGCACTTCGCCGCTCGCGATGTCGAGCAGCATCAGACCATTGCGATAGTCGGTGATGAGCAGGTGCGCATCGTCGTAACGCTTCATGCCATTCGGCTCGCCGTCGTACTGCACGACAAGTTCCCACTCGCCCGAAGGCGAAATCCTGAACACGCGGCCGTGAGGGATGTCGGTCACGAACAGATAGCCTTCCGGGTCCCAGACCGGGCCTTCGAGGAAGGAATCCGTGGCGAGGCCGCCGCGGTTTGCGCGCGCCCAATCGGTCTGCACATCGGGCTTGCGGAATTTGTCCGGCATACGCGTGAAGACTTCGGCTGTGCGTACTTCGGGCGAGCTGAGATAGAACATGATGGACCTTCTCTTGCGAACGTCAGGCTGCGTTGCGGGCGCGTTCGTCGACGACGGCGAGAACATTGGCGGCAGCGCCCTTGCCCATGTTCACGTATGCGGCATCGCTCACGCCGCCGATGTGCGGCGACAGGATCGCGTTTGCGATCTGCTGGAACGGATGCGGATTCGTCATCGGTTCGACGTCGAAGCTGTCGAGACCGGCCGCGCGCAGCTGGCCGCTGGCGAGTGCCTCGGCGAGCGCGGCTTCGTCGATCAGACCGCCACGCGCCGTGTTGACGAGAATCGCGCCGGGCTTGAAGCGCGCGAACGTGTCGCGGTTGAGCATCTGCCGGTTCTCCGGCGTCAGCGGGCAATGCAACGAGACGATGTCCGATGCGGCGTACAGGTCGTCGAGCGCAACGAGTTTTACGCCCGCGGGCACTTCTTTCGCGTACGGATCAAACGCAAGCACCTTCATGCCGAACGCGGCGCCGATCGCTGCGACGCGTCGGCCGATCGCGCCGAGTCCGACGAGGCCGAGCGTGCATCCATCCAGTTCAACGGACTTATGCGTGGATTTGTCCCAGTGACCTGCGCGCATGCGCGCATCCAGTTGCGGCACCGATTTGGCACACGCGAGAATCAGCGCCCAGGCATGCTCCGCAACGGCCGCGGCGTTGGCGCCGACGGCTGCGCGCACCGCGATCCCACGTGCAGCCGCGGCTGCCTGATCGATCACGTCGATGCCGCTGCCGTGCTTCGAAATCACCTGCAGGTTTTCGGCGGCATCCATGATGCGGGCGTTGACCTTGCCGTATCGAACGATGATCGCGACCGGCTTGTGCTCGGTGCACAGCGCGACGATGTCGTCTTCCGTAGGCTGCTTGCCCGCGAACACGATGTCGAACTGGGTGAGCATGTCGAGCGCTTGCGGCGCGAGATCCGCGGCCGTCACGAGGACGACGGGTTTATGCGAAGCCGTTTGCATCACAGTGCCTCGCCTTCGGCCAGCATGCCGACTGCACGCAGTTCCTTCTCGATCCATCCCGGACGCACATCACCCTTATGGATCGCCGCAATACGCGCGGTCTCGATGTCGAGCTTTTTCTGCGCGAGCTCGACGATGCGCGCAACGTCGTTGCGCGGAATGACGACCACGCCGTCCGCGTCGCCGACGATCAGGTCGCCGGGGTTGATGGCCGTGTCGCCGGCCGAAATCGGCGCGTTCACGAGGCCCGCGACGCTTTTGGTCGGGCCGCACGGGTTGAGGCCCGCCGCGAAGATCGGATAGTCGCCGTTGGCAAGCTCGTGCGCATCGCGCACCGCGCCGTCGATGATGATCCCGGCGATGCCGGTTGCTTTCGCCTGCGTCGCCATGATCTCGCCGATCAGCGCGCAGGACAGATCGCCCTTCCCGTCGACGACGATCACGTCGCCCGGCTTCGCGATCGAAAGCGCGGCGTGGATGGCGAGGTTGTCGCCGCGACGGACTTCGACCGTGACGGCCGGACCCGCGACTTTCATCTTCGGCGACAGCGGCTTCACCCGGCCATGCAGCGTGCCGCGACGGCCCGCAACGTCGGCGAGGATGGCAGCCTGATATCGGGCGGCCGCCTTAACCAGGTCGGACGATACGCGTTCAACGTTGCGATTGATGGCGGAAGTACCTGCGGACGTAGTGCTCATCGATTTCACCTCAGTTCGAAAGTTTTACCGTGTACAACGATGGTGTACTGTGTGAAATCACTATAGCGAGCGTGCGCGCACGCAGCCACTAGCGTTTACCCTTTTACGGTGTAAACCATCGTTTTACTGTGTAAAATGTCGCTGAACGAACGGCGGGAGGCGGGAATGGGAAACGAGGGAGTCGTTGCGGTCGAAAAAGCGCTGGCACTGCTAGATTGCTTCAAGCCGGGGGCAGAATCGCAGTCACTCGCGATGCTGTCGCAAGCGTCCGGCATGCACAAGACGACGGTTTATCGGCTGATGAACTCGCTGGAGCGAATGGGTTATGTCGTGCGCGCGCAATCGGGCAACTACTCGCTCGGCCATCGCGTGCTCTATCTTGGCAAGCTGTACGAGCAGTCGTTTCATCTGTCCACGGTGGTGGAACCGGCGTTGCACGCGCTGGCGGCGCTGACCAAAGAAAGCGCATCGTACTACGTTCACGACAACGGTCAACGGCTTTGCCTGTTCCGCGCCGAGCCGTCCGAAGGTCTGCGCGAAACGCGGCTCGCGGGAACCGCGCTTCCACTCGACGACACGGCTATCGGCCAGGTGATCCGTTTCTGGGGCCTTGGCGAGCCGATATACGACAAACCGCCTGCACTGCCCGTCTTCACGGCGGGCGCGCGCGACGTGCACACAGCGGCATTCGCCGTTCCGGTTTTTGGCGCGGGCGACAAGTTCATGGCGGCACTCACGCTGTCGGGCCCTGCGTCCCGGCTGAGCGCGGCACACGCGTCGGGCGAGCTTGACCGACCGCAGCTGGACGCAGCCGCTGATCTATCGCGCAAGTTGGGGGCGAGTGTGGCGTTGTGCGAGAACCTCTACCGCACGTGATGGCCGCTTGCGGGAACGCCGGTGCCTGGGGGAAATGCGCAAGGAAGCATCTTCAGGCGCTGTGCTGTCCGAGTGGATCGATCATCCCGAGCCGTTCCTGCAGGCGGCCGTCTTGCGCGCATTGCGCGAACTGCGTTACGCCGATGCGTTTTCGCCTGCCGTGCGTGCGCTCGATCATGACGATCCGAAAGTCCGCATCGAGGCTGTGGGTATGCTCGGCTGGCTCAAGGATGCGCGCGCGCTCGCGCCGCTGGCGGCCATCGCCGCGCATGACGCCAATGCGGACATTCGCCGCGCGGCCGTCGGCGCATTGGGCTTTGCGCCCGCAAACGATGTAGCGACAACAGCCGCGCTACGGCACGCACTCGCCGACGCGGCCTGGCCCGTGGGCCTTTCTGGCGCAACTGCCGGGCACGCATTGACACTCGCGCATGTCACGTCACGTCACATCTAACAGGCGCACCCGATAGCTCAGGCTTCGCTATTAGCAGGACATCGGCTGCTGAGGGCCGCTGTCGTTTCGAAGCTACACCTTATTTCGGCGGCGAAGGAAACCGGACCACAGGCGGCGTATTCAAGCCGTCGCGTGCCACTGCGCAACCCGGGCTGTAGACCACGACAGATGCGCCGGCTGGTTAGCCGATTCGAGTCCCGTCAGGAGAACGCGGCCTGATAGACCTTCGGCGTCACGCCCATCTGTTGTTTGAAGACGCGCGTGAAATGTGATTGATCGGCAAAGCCGCTGAGAGAACCGGTTTCCACGATGGGCCTGCCGGACCGCAGCATCAGAATGGCTTTACGGATGCGCTCTTGTTGCTGAAACGCGTGCGGACTCAACCCCACTTCGCGCTCGAACGCACGCAGCAGCACGAAAGGCGTCACGTCAAACTCGGTGGCAAGCGTCGCCAGCGTCACCCGCGCATGCAAGTCATCCCGTAGACGGCTCTTGACGGCACGAACCAGCGCAGGCTCGCGGCGCACGACTGGCAAGGCGGTGGCGCGCAACGCATGGCGCGCCTGCAAACCGATCACGGCGCACGCGAGCGCTTCGCTACGCTTGAAGGGATCGTCATCGACCTCCGAGCACCAGTTCACGCCGTACAGGTTCCTCGACAACTCCTGATCGGAGATAAACGGGCTTGTCACTTCAAAGCGCTCTCGTCGCGGAACACCGAGCCTTTCACAATACGCGGCAAGCGCGGCGGGCTGCACATGTTCCACACGCATCTTCCAATGACCGTCACCCGCAGCTGCACCGGCATGCGGCACGTCAGCATCGATGACGATCACGTCGCCGCGCCGACACTGTCGCCGTTCCTGACGGACTTCGACCTCCAGAACTCCGCCCGTGATGACAGCAAGACAATGCGTGTCATGCGTATGCCGCGAATAGCGATGGCCAATGAACTGCCCCCTGAGCATCACAGCGTCCATCACGTCGGGCGCGCGCCAGAGTTTGACCGATGGCTTCGGAAAGGTAGTTTTCAGCACAATGGCGGGTGCGGGAGCGGGCGAAAGATCTCATCATAGTACTCGAGCCTGGGCATCGTCATGCTCGGCTGCTTGTCGAGTTCGTTAATGAAGTCCCTCCACCGCACAAGGGTCTCGGCACGCTGGTCGGGCGAGCAGTACGGAACGTGCCAGGCGAAGAACGGTTCGAGCACTTCATAGCCGACGTAACCGAGCGTGCCTTGCAGCAGGTGACGCAACATACCGCTTGCCAGTTCGCCATGAATGCCTGCCGGGCCGAACATGTGCTCGCGCCCACCCAGTGTCACGCCAACCACAGCGCGCTTGCCGACCATGCCGCCGCGGCCGTAGATACGTTTGCCACCATACAGCGCACCCGACAGGAAACATCGGTCGATCCAGCCCTTTACGAGCGCCGGCACGGAGAACCAATACAGTGGGAACACGAGCATCAGCGTGTCACTGGTGAGAAGCGCGTCCACTTCGCGCTGGATCTCGGATGCAATCGCACCATGCTCGAGCGCGTGGCGTTGCTCCAATGCATAGACGAGATAGTCGCTATTGGCGCGCTCCGGGAAATCGGTTGCACGAACTACGGGATCGAAATCGAGTGCGTAGAGGTCCGAAAAACTCACATCGTCGCCGCGCAACGTCAACTGATGCCGCGCCTCATGAGCCATCGCCGTACAGAAGGAGCGCGGCTCCGGATGAGCGTGCACGACATGCACTCTAGCCATGAGGGATCGACCTCCATGAAATGGCGGGAATATACGCATTGAGGTAGGCGAACTCGCCTTCGATCGCTTTCCCAGCCGGAAGCGTCGAGCCCTCGCACAGCAAACGTCGCGTATCCTGCAATGCACCCGGTGGCTTCGAAGCAAGGCGCGCGGCGTAGTCGCTGGCCGTACGTCGAACGTCGTCGTCTCGCACGACTCGTGAGATGAAACCGCATCGCAATGCCTCATCAGGCCTGATTTCGCGACCGCTCAACAGCCAGTCCCGCGCGACCAGGTCGCCCACCCGTCGGGCCAACAAAGCCGTCGCTCCTGCTTCGGGGACGATGCCGAGGTCAGCGAACGGGAAACGGAACCTGGCGCTCTCCCCCGCCACGACCCAATCGGCGTGCAACAACATCGTCGCTCCGAAGCCGACCGCCGCACCGTTGACGGCTGCAACGATGGGCTTCGGCTGCGTAGCGAATGCATTGATGCAGCGCGCGACCGCACCATCGGTTGCCTGGGGCCAGAGCGAGCCAAATGCCGCTGTATCGTGGCCTGCGCAAAAGGCGTCGTCAGTTCCGTGCAGGAGCACGCAATGAACGCGCAAATCGCCCTGCGCAAGCAGCAATGCATTCGCTAGCGCGTCGAACATCGTGCCGTCAAGCGCATTCCGCTTTTCGGGCCGATAGATGCCGATGGACCAGATTTTCCCGTCGAGCGCGGACGTGATGTTGGCCGTCATCATGCGAACAACGAAAAACCGCCGACCAGCTTGCCGACCCTGTTCCTCGGTCCAACAAGCCCAATCGCGAGGTATTGCAGTGATGCTCCCGGGACAGCCTGGATGGCATCGAGGAACGCGTGGTAGTCCGTGGTGGCCTGGCCTTGCACGGGAAAGTCCACCACATCGCAATGGGCCAGCGACTTCTGCCGAAGTTCGCTCAACTGTTGCGTCGTTGCCTTGAGTACCGGGATGCCGATCGGGATAAGCCCTGGATGAGCAGTACCGTCACTTTCTCGCAGGGGCGCGCCGACGAGATGACTGTGCCGCTGCCCCAGGGTGAATGCGACGACAGCGACCGCGTTGGATGCCTTGCCCGGGTTCAGCGCTTCGTCGACGACGATCACGCACCGCTCCGGCTTCTGCTGCGTCTGCATATCGCTCCCGGAGCGTGCTTCCGTTTGCGCTAACAATCCGTCTCTCCTTTGAATCCGTCCTGGAGAGCATGCTATGAGAGGATCTGCTGAAAGTATTGGACGATTTTGCAGGACGGGGCTGACCTCTTTTTGCCGTTAGCAATTATCAATAGCCCGCCATAACGGACCGGCCCCCGTTCCGGCTCCTCCTCGACTAACGGACGGCGGACCGAGGGCGGTAAAACTTTCGCGGCCGTCGTTGTTTTGATGTAGCGCCTGTAGCGGACGCGCTTCGTTAGACGCGTACCGCGTACCCTCTAATAACAGGGCATGACATTTGCTCCGGCAGGCGGACGACGCGTGTACGCTGGCAAATCAAATCTCTACTGAGCGCGATTTTCTGGCGAAGCCGGGCGAATGCTTTTGAGGACTCGACCGTTAGTTGCAGATGCGACAGAATGAAAAACGCGTACACAATCGTCGCGTATGACGTTTAACAGTTGACGTTTAACATGCCATCCGAGGAGACGCCGATGACCCGCTATACGACAGCCGAGTTGGACTCGCTTGCCAATCAGTTCGACACCGACGGTATGGTCGTGTTGCGTCAGCACTTTGCCCGCGACACCTTGCTTCAATGGCGCAGCGCCTTTGACGACCTTCTCGATCAGCGTCTACGCGAAAGCGCAACGGCTGTGCGAGGACCGAACCGGCATTACATCACGCTGCCTTTTTCCGGCGTTTTCGCCGACGAGGCCATCTTTGCAGACCCGGACGTGCTTGGCATTGTCGAACGGGTGGCGGGCGATGAACCCGTCATGTGTCAGCTGGCGACGGACACGCCGCTCTATGGTTCCGACTATCAGGACGTGCACCGTGACACGCCCGCGCTTTTCGAGGGCTTTCCCGAAACGCCCTCGTTCCAGCTCGCCGTCAACTTCCCGCTTTGCGACGTTACCGCCGACAACGGACCGTTCGAGACGACGCTTGGCACGCATCGGATGCATTCGGCGGATGCACTGCAAGCCTACGAATCCGGCCGCGCGCCCCTGCATGCAATCACGATGCAATTGGGCGACGTGATTATCCGCGACGTACGCGCATTGCACAGAGGCACGCCCAATCTGACACAGACGCCGCGGCCGATGGTCGTGATCGGCTATAGCCGCAGCTGGTACTATCGGCCGGAAGTGAAAATCGACGTGCCGGAGAGTGTTTATCAGAGCCTCAGTGCGACGGCGAAGCGACTCTTGCGCACCATGCCGCGCGTGGACAACATCGACAATAACGCCGCGCGCGAGCATTACACGAAGTTCGCGTATTGACGAGCCCGAAACGACGATGAGAACGTTGAATAGGTTATGGAACGCGCAGTTGCAACGGCAGTTCGGAGCGCGACGTTCCAGCGCATTGCTTTGTGAACCGGCAACGCCCCTAACGCCCCTCATGACCCTCACGCCCCTCACCCATCCTTGTCGATACCCTTCCGATACACGCTGGGCGAATTTCCAGTCCACTTTCTGAACGACCGGCGAAAGCTCGCTGCATCCGAAAATCCAATGCGCTCGGCGACCTGATCGATGGGAAGCCTCGTGTTTTCCAGAAATTCGATCGCGAGAGACCGGCGAACATCATTTAACAAGGTCTGATACGAGTAGTTATCGTCGGCCAGCCGTCGATGCAAGGTTCGCAGTGACATGCCCAGTTGCGCGGCCATCTTCTCGGCGGATGGAAACACGCCCGGTGCGTTCAGGCAGGCCATGCGGATCTGCCTCGGCAGTTCCGGAATGCCATCGCGTTCTTCGAGAATGCGATCGCAAAGCTGCTGGCAGATTTGCGCAGTGATCGGATTCGCATTCGGACACGGGCGATCGAGTACATGCACGTCGAAATGCCACTCCATCGTATCGGCGCCGAACTCCACAGGACAGTCGAACATCCTTTCGTAATTTCGCCAGTGTGGCGGCGCCGGATACGCCATGATCATCCGCTTCGAAGGAAAAGGCGCTTCCAGCACCCGGCTGAACAACACTGTCATCGAGCTTCGCCAGAATTCGGCGACGAAAGGCAGCATGTCGCCTAACGATGCGAGTCCATGGCTCCGCAAAATGCCCGTGTTGCCCTCGGTGGAATAGCTGATCTGCAACACCGCGCCCGCCATCCTGACATTCTCGACGCTGAATTTAAGTGCGTCTCCAAAGGTCGTGCTGCTGACCATGGCATAGCCATATATGCCGAAGTCACTGATTCTCTGACGCG
Source organism: Paraburkholderia bengalensis (assembly GCF_037126505.1). Lineage (NCBI taxonomy): Bacteria > Pseudomonadati > Pseudomonadota > Betaproteobacteria > Burkholderiales > Burkholderiaceae > Paraburkholderia > Paraburkholderia bengalensis. Next base: position 64,041 of record NZ_JACFYJ010000018.1, on the reverse strand, counting down.
CACCCGCAAGTAATCCGACATCGGCACGTGTAGCCAGCCGTTGAGCGTTTCGATAAATGGCAATGCGCTGACGATGCGAAATTCTCGCCTGCGAATCCTCCAGCTGGGTCGCGTGGACGCCAGTGTGCGCGAACAGCTTGTTGACGGAAACGCCCTCTGCGGCCAGTTCCGCGGCGAGCGCAGCCAGACCAAGAAGACTCTGCGTCGGCGCATCGAGATCGGGATGCAGCGGCGTGATGATTTTCGGTGGACGCACGATATGCCTCACTTCAGTTCCGAACCATGCTCGCACATTTTCCGGATTTTCGTCGAGCGCGGTTGGCACACTTTGACGCGGCAATTGGCAGGGTTGAACGTTGTTGCGGGATGCGCTCGCTGAGATAGTAACCATCAACGGCGCAAGCCGAAAAACAGATGGAGACAAGCCTTGATGCCCTTAGCCACGCCCGCTCTGGCACTCGCCACGCCCCTGATCAGCGCCAGTTCAGTATCGATTGATGGCGCAATTGGCCCTCATGCGGCAACGCAACACGACAGTCGATTCCAGCTGCGAGCCCCGTATAAAACGCCTCGCTAATGGACTCGTCAGCCGCCCCACACGCGTGCAGCGCGCAAAGGGCTGCCTGACGCCAGTGCCTTTGCTTCGCGTATCGCACATTGCTCATTGCTCATTGCCGAGAAAACCATGACCACCGTAAAGATTGAAATGGATGGCGCAGTCGGAATCGTTTCACTCGCCAAGCCGCCGCACAACCTGATTGACGACGCGATGATCGCGGACCTGCTCGCCGCGTATCGCCGCGCCGTCGCCGAAGGCGCCCGCGCGATCATACTCAAGAGCGATATGCGGCACTTTTCCGCGGGCGCGGAAATGAGTTCATTTACCAACGGCAAGACGGTGATCCAGCACGACGCCGATCAATTCCTCGAGTTCCTCGACGTGCTGGAGAACGCCCCTGTCCCGACCGTCGCGGCTGTTCACGGGGCCGCGCTTGGCGGCGGTCTCGAACTGGCGCTCACCTGCGACATGATCGTCGCTGCGGACACGGCCTACTTCGGGCAGGTCGAGAACATCGTGGGCCTCATCCCGCTGCTCGGCGGCACGCAACGACTCGTTCAGCGAGCGGGCGTCGTACGCGCCAAGGAAATCGCACTGATCGGGCGCCGGCATTCGGCGGAAGCATTCGAACGCTGGGGAATCATCAATCACGTCGTGCCCGAAGAAGAGCTGCAGACTGCCGCCATGTCGTTCGCCCGCCAACTGGCCGCGGGCCCGACCAAAGTCCTCAACGGCATCAAGCAGCAGGCCAATCTCGCGGCCAACGGCGGCGTGCGCAGCGCAGACCTGGAGCAGATCAACCTCAACAACATGATCTGGAAGACGGGCGATCGCGAACGCGGTTTCGCTTCGTTCTTTGCAACCGGGCCCGCCACCGCCGAATTCAAGGGAGATTGATCATGTCAGCACCGCTCGAAGGTATTCGTGTGATCGATTTCACGCGCGTGCTGGCCGGACCGCATTGCACCAAGACGCTTCTCGATCTCGGCGCCACCGTGACCAAGATCGAACCGCCCTCCGGCGATATCGGCCGCGTGAGCATGCCGCATATCGGCGACATGTCGCTGTATTACGTGCAGCAGAACGCCGGCAAGCGCAACGTGAGCCTCGATCTCAACTTCCCCGAGGCACGTTCGATCATGGTCGACATGTGTCGCGACGCGGACGTCATCGTCGAAAACTTTCGTCCTGGGACGCTGAACCGCTTTGGACTCGGCTATGAGCAGGTGCGCGAGTTCAACCCGTCCGTCATTTATGCCTCGTTGAGCGGCTATGGACAATCCACCTCATGGCGCAACCGGCCCGCGTTCGCGCCGACCGTGCAAGCCGAGTCGGGATTGACCGACATCGTCCAGCACCATTTCGGCGACGCGCTGACGGAAGTCCGTAACGACGCATGCAGCCACGCCGACATGTACACCGGACTCCACGGCGTCATCGGCATTCTGGCCGCGCTCGCGCATCGCGCGCGAACCGGCGAGGGGCAACACGTCGACGTCTCGATGGCCGCCACCATGCTGTCGGTCAACGAACGCGTGGGCGCACAATTGTCGGAAATCGACACCGAGGGCGAGCCGATCATTCTCTCGGCGCCCGATTCGCACATCTTCGATTTGCCCGATGGACGCCAACTCACCATAGCGGGCAGCCCGATCTACACGCCGATGTTCTCGCGGTATTGCGCGATGATGCGCCGCAACGATCTGCTGCGGGACCCTCGTTTCGGCACGGCACTTTTGCGGCGGCAAAACATTGCCGATTTGCTGGCCGAAGTCCGCGCGTGGATTCTCACGTTCAACGACCTGGATCTGCTCCAGACGCAGGTCAGCGAAGCGGGGCTGGCCATTGGCGTGGTCCGCAGCGTGAACGAGTTCGCCGAATCGGAGTGGGTGCAGGAATGGGGTGCGCTAGTCGATGTCGACGACAGATCGGGCGGCACGACACGCATGCCCGGCGCGCCTTGGCACTTCAGTCAGTCCGAGTTGCCGCCGCCGGGCAGCCCCGCTTTCCAGGGCGAGCATAACGCCGAGGTGCTCGCCGAGCGCAAGCTCAGCGCAGCGTTCATCCGGGATCTGCAGGAACGCGGAATCCTTCTCAGCAGGCCCGGCCCCACGCGCCCGTTCGACTGAACGTCGATGCGTTGATGCGCACGGCTCGCACCTTCCCCCAATTGAATCGAGACGACGATGCAACACACACTGAATCAGACTCATGACCCCGCTGCACGCAGTTGGGTCGAGTCCGCTAATGCACAGGCGGGCGACTTCCCCATCCAGAACCTGCCGTTTTCGGTCTTCCGCAGACGGAATGCCGATGAGACGTTTCGCGGCGCGGTCGCCATCGGCGATCAGGTCATCGACATCGCCGCGTGGGCGTCTCGCGCCAGTCTGGATGGAATCGCAGGCGAGGCTGCGCGGGCATGCGCGCAGCCCGTGCTCAACACGTTGTTTTCAATGGGCCCGGCGGCATGGCGAGCTTTGCGGCACGCGCTATTTGCCGCGCTTCACGAGCGCGCCGCTTCGGAGGATCGTGCGGCAATCGAGGCATGTCTGATCCCGCAACCGGAAGTGGAGCACAGCCTGCCTGCGCAGATCGGCGACTATACGGACTTCTACACCTCGATTCATCACGCGACCAACATCAGCAAACTGCTCGGCTTGAACGGTGTCGGCGCCAACTTCAAGTCGATACCCATCGCATACCATGGCCGGGTTTCAAGCATCGGAGTAAGCGGTCAGCAGTTTCGACGCCCCGCGGGTCAAATCATGCTGCCGGGTGAAGAAGCGCCGATCTTCTCGCCTTCGCGCAAGCTCGACTACGAACTCGAACTCGGCATTTACATTGGACAAGGCAACGCCGCTGGCGAGCCGATCGGACTGGATCAGGCCGACAGCCACGTATTCGGGCTTTGTCTGCTCAACGACTGGTCCGCCCGCGATATTCAGGCGTGGGAGATGCAGCCATTAGGCCCGTTTCTGGCAAAGAACTTCGCCACCACGATCTCACCATGGATCGTGACCATGGAGGCACTCGCGCCGTTCAGGCTTCCTTTGCCGCGTCCAGACGCGGATGGAAAGCCACTGCCCTATCTGGATTCCGACGGCAACAGCACGACGGGCGCCATCGATATCCAGCTTGAAGTCTGCATGGAGACTGCTCGCCATCGGGCCGCGAGTCTCCCGGCGGCACTACTCTCACGCACGAGTTTCAAGCATCAGTACTGGAGCATCGCGCAGATGGTCGCGCATCACGCCATAGGCGGCTGCAATTTGCGTCCGGGAGACCTGCTTGGCAGCGGCACCATTTCAGGGCCGCAGCGATCGGAAGCCGGCGCGCTGATGGAACTTGCTCGCAACGCAAGCGAGCCCGTCACCCTCGATACGGGTGAACAGCGCAGCTATGTGGAGGATGGCGACGCCGTTATTTTGCGCGGCTACTGCGAGAAAGCGGGCTTTGCACGAATCGGATTCGGAGAGAGCCGCGGCGAAGTCTTACCGGCAAAGCGCTGGCGATGACCGCTTCAGATGTCTGTCACGTAGACCATAACGGAGGGGACCCGACATGCAATCGATGGAATCAATCAACGCGGAGTTCGAGAGGCAAAACGGGACGAAAGTCAGATCATCCGGCGCGTCACTCGTCGAGAAGACGCAAGCGCTCGCAAAGTACCGGAACCACTTCGTGTGGTCATTGCTTTACACCTCACTGGGCATCTATTTTGGCCTGTTGATCGCAGTACTCGAGTTTCCCGGCGCAATGTCCATATCCGTCTACGGCGAACTCAACCTTGGACTGCTTGCGGTAGTCGTTCAGTTCGCGCTTACGATCGCTACCTTCTGGGGCTACTGTGCGTGGGCCGAGCACGTCTACGACCCGAAAGCAACTGAACTGCTGCGCAGCGCGTCGGCGCACACGGATGGTGATCGACATGAATAACCTGATCAGTCATGGCGGACTCAGAGTCATCGCCTTCGTGGGATTTATCGGACTCAGCCTTCTTCTGACCGGTTGGAGCGCTCGCCGATCGCGCGGCACCTCCGGATTTTTCGTGGCCGGACGCAATCTGTCGCCGGTTCAGAACGGCCTCGCGCTGGCGGGAGACTTCATGTCGGCGGGCTCGTTCCTGGGTGTGACGGGGCTGGTTTCGCTGTTCGGATTCGACGGCATCGTCTACCAGGTGGGCTTCATTGCGGGATGGATCATGATCATGCTGATCGTCGCGGAGCCGGTCAGAAACTGCGGCAAATACACCCTCTCCGATGTGGTCGCCATCCGCTTGCGCAGCCGTGGCGTGCGAGCGGCCACATCGGGTTCTTCACTGATCATTTCGTTAGCCTATCTGCTCGCGCAACTGGTCGGCGCCGGCGCCCTCGCCAGTCTGCTCTTGCCGATCGGCGCCAACGCCGCCATCGTGCTGATCGGCGTACTCATGATCGCGTATGTGCTGTTCGGCGGCATGGTGGCCGCGACTTACGTGCAGATCGTCAAGGCCGTCCTCGTCTGGACGGCCGGCGCGGTGCTCGTGCTGCTCGCTCTGGCGCATTTCTCCTTCGACGTGGGCGCGCTATTCAACAAGGCACGTCTGTCATCGCTGCACCCGGCGCAATACTTTGTACCCGGCGGCTACTTCAAAGACCCGCTCGATACGCTGTCACTTACGCTCGCCCTCGCGTTGGGTACAGCCGGCCTGCCGCACGTGATGACCCGCTTTTACACGGTGCCGTCCGCCGTCGCGGCGAGAAAGTCAGCCAAAATCGGCCTGATCGTGATGACGTCCTTTGCCGTCATGATGATCGTGCTCGGATTTTCTGCCACCGCGATCGTGGGGCCGGCGGCGATTCTCGCGACACACAGTTCCGGAAACAGCGCCATCACGTTGCTCGCCACGACACTCGGCGGCGGTGCCGGTTCTGTCGGCGGCGAGCTTTTGCTCGCGTGCGTGTCGGCCATTGCTTTTGCAACCATTCTTGCCGTCGTGTCGGGCATCATGATTTCATCGGCGTCGACCATCTCCCACGACATCTTCAGCCATCTCTTCCCGGCGGCGCACGACAGGGAACGCCGGAAGGTCGTGATCGCGAAGATCGCCACGATAGTCTTCGGTGTGGCCGCCATGGGACTCGCGCTGCTTGTGAAGACCTTCAATGTCGCGTTTCTCGTAGGGCTCGCGTTTGCCATCGCCGCTAGCGCAAATTTGCCCGTGGTTCTCTTCTCGATGTACTGGCGGCGCTTTACGGATCGAGGCGCAGTGGCCGCCGTGCTCGCCGGCACCGTATCTTCGATCGGCCTCGTGCTGCTGGGGCCGGCTGTTATAGGGGCGAAAGGCATCATCTTCAAGGATTCCACTCCGCCGTTCTGGCTCTCGAATCCGGGTCTGTTCAGCATTCCAGTGGGCTTTATCGCGGGCTGGATCGGATCGGTCACGACACGCCGAAACATCAACGACGGTTCCTTCGACGCGCAGCAACTTCGCATGCTAAGCGGCCTCGGAGCGGAAGCCGCATCGGAACACTAATGCGAGAAAGTTCAAACCAACTATCTGTCCAACAAGGAGACTCCCAGTGATTCGCTTACGTATTGCCGCTTCACGATTTGCGTTGTCCACAGCCGCCATTGCCATCGGCATGAACACATTCTGGGCGTCAGCGATGGCGGCGACCGTCGAGGTATCGGAAACAAAGACGATCATCGATCATGTGACTGTCTCGTCCAGCAAACCTTACGCGCTCGTCAAACAGGAGCTGGAGAGCCGCCTCGGTCGACTCGACGATCATATCCGCACGCTGCTGAAGCAGGACAAGGTCGACGAATTGCGCACTGCCCTTCAGAAAGCCGCCGGCCACGACGGGCTCGTGATTCACTACATTGGGCTGCATGGAGACTGGCTCGTGCTGAAAGGACAGCGCAGAAACGGCACTGAGTACTTCACCGGCAACATTCTCACCGCGACTGAAATGACGAGCGTCAACATGGCGGCCGGACTGTATGCGCCATTACGTATCATGGTCTACGAGAACGCGCAGGGTGGGACGACAATCGAATACGATAAGCCGTCAACCCAACTCAGCCAGTTCCACAGCGCCCAGATCGATGTTCAGGGCCGTTCACTCGACGATCGACTCGCGAAGCTTTGTGCTTCCGTATTGCAATAGGAACGCCCACGCGCAGCGCACGGAGAGCGCAACGTCGCGCGTCCGGTAACGAACGACAGGCGGACAGAAGGAACCCGTATTTCGCACGCGGTTGCGCTGTCGCCGCGTGCGCGAATCCGACGGCCAGGTGGCGACCGGCTACATTCCCCATCTGAGCGATGGTGTATGCACCGGGCTATCCCAATGCCGCTTCATTTCGTCGTCCAGCACGCACAAGGTGATCGACGCACCGGCCATTTCCAGCGACGTCGTGAGCGATCCGATCTGCACGCGTGCAATGGCCAGACCGCGCTCTTGCAGCCACGACCGTGTGGAGTTGAACAACAGATACAGTTCGCCGAGCGGCGTGCCGCCCAGTCCATTGATCAAGACCAGCAACTCCGAGCCGCTGCCCGGCTTCAGATCGGCGATAATCGCCGTCAGCAGCTCTGCCGCGATCGCATCGGCTGCTGCAAAGCGCGCGCGACGCCGCCCTGGCTCCCCATGAATGCCGACGCCAACCTCGATTTCATCGTCGCCGATCTTGAACGTCAGCGTGCCCGCTGCGGGCACCGTGCAACTCGAGAACGCCACGCCCATCGACGCCGTATGTTTGTTGATCCGGTCGCCGAACGCCTTGCATTGTTCGAGATCGGCGCCGCTCTCGGCGAGACTGCCCACCAGTTTCTCGACGATCACGGCACCCGCGACGCCGCGCCGCCCCGTCGTGTAACTTGAGTTTTCGACGGCGACGTCGTCGTTGATCAGCACCATCGCATTCGGCAACTCCGACATCTCGGACGCCATTTCAAAGTTCATCAGATCGCCGGAATAGTTCTTCACGATGAAGAGCGTCCCCGCGCCCGTATCGACGGCCTTGGCGGCTGCCATCATCTGATCGGGCGTCGGCGATGTGAAGACCTGACCCGGGCATGCGGCATCCAGCATTCCGTACCCGACGAAGCCGATATGCAAGGGCTCGTGTCCCGAGCCGCCGCCCGACACGAGCGCAACCTTGCCTGGCTTCAGCGTTTTACGCCGCACGAATACAGGTTCGTTGTCGAGCACGACGAGATCGTCATGCGCGGCGGCGAATCCGGCAAGGCTCTCAGTCAGAAAGTCGTCGACATGGTTGATGAATTTTTTCATGGCCTGCGCTCCTTTCAGTCTCTGTCTTGCGCGAGCCGCGCGCATATCGCACCGATCATCAACTGGCTCGACCGTGCGCCGGGATCGATGTGCCCGCGCGCGCGCTCGCCAAGAAACGACGCGCGTCCCTTGGTCGCGAGCATGTCGCGCGTCGCCTGCATGCCCTCTTCGGCCGTCAGCGGCAGCGCATCGAGCACGGCTTCGGGTGCCGCACCATCTTCGGCTAGTGCCACGAAGCGTGACGCGACGGGGATCAGCACGTCCATCATCGTCTTGCTGCCGATGCCGGCCTTGCCTCGCTGGGCGACGGCATCGACACCCGCAGCGAAGATCCGCGCTGCGTCTTCCACGCTCATGGTGTCCGCGCCCTGCGCCGCCTGTGCCATGCCATGCAGCAACGAAAAGAACAGCGGCCCCGACGAACCGCCCACCGTCGACAGCAATTTGGAGGCGGCCTGGTCCAGCGCGGGCGCAAATGCCTGGGCCTCGATAGTCGCGCGCATCGCCAGCAGCGCATCGACGCCGCGCAACAGGTTGAAGATATGATCGCCGTCGCCGATCTGCTGATCGAGCGCGGCGATCTCGTCCGTGTGTTCCTTTAGCGTCGCATGCGCGGCCTCGATGCACGCCATGACCGTTTTCCCGTTCATGCCGGAATCCTCCTGCCGTCGGAGCGGAAGTAGAGAAGGCTGCGCGGAGGCAGCGACACGCCGACCGTTTGCCCAGGCGTGAAATTGCGCTCGGTCATCGTGGTCGCGACGATCGCCGTGCCGTCGCGCTCCATGATCAGCAGATGTCGCAGCGGCGAATATTCGAGCACGCGAAGATTGAGCACGTCGCGCGTATCAGGCGCGTGCAGCACGATGTCTTCAGGCCGTATTGCGACGGTCGAGGTGCCCGACGGCATCGTCGAAGGATCGAACAACACGGGCGGCAGCAAATTGATGGGCGGCGAGCCGAGACGTTGCGCAGCGCCTAGCGAAGCGGGATTGCCATAGACATCGCGCGGCGCACCCATCTGCACGATGTGCCCTTGTTCGAGTATGCCGATGCGGTCCGCGAGCGTAGTCGCCTCGACCTGATCGTGCGTCACGTAGATGATCGTCGCGCCAATCGTGCGATGCAGCCGCTTCAGTTCGATCCGCAACTCCTCGCGCAACTTCGCATCGAGCGAGGACAGCGGCTCGTCCATCAGAAACACCTTGGGCTGACGCACCAGCGCGCGTCCGATGGCGACGCGCTGCATCTCGCCTCCCGACAGACGCGTCGCCAGATTGCCGAGTTTCGACTCGATATGCAGCATCTGCGCGACCGTCTGCACGCGCGCGGTGACTTCCGCCTCGCTCACGCGCCGGCGCGGTGAGCGAAGTGGAAACGCCAGGTTGCCGAACACCGTCAGATGCGGATACAGCGAATACTGCTGAAAGATGAAGGCGACGTCCCGGTCCGCCGGATGCATGTCCGTCGCGGCGGCACCGTCGATGAATATCTCGCCTTCGTCGGGCCGTTCCAGACCGGCGATGAGCCGCAACGTGGTGGTCTTGCCCGCGCCGCTCGGCCCGAGCAGCACGACGAACTCGCCCTCTTTCACGTCGATCGACACATCATTCACCGCGACGATATCGCCGAATCGCTTCGTCACCCCCTGCAAGCGGATCTCAGACATAAGCGCCTCCGTTACCGCGTCCGTTGACGGCCATCTGCCGCGCAGCGCCGGGCAGCAGCACGCCGCTCGATGCGTCGTACATGAGCGTGCGCTCCTTGTGAAACGACAACCCGACCTGCGACCCGGCCGCTCGTCCTTCTTCCTTGCCGACCCGCACGCGCACGATGCCGAGCGCGGTTTCGACAACCAGAATCTGATGCGAGCCGAGATACTCGTCGGCGATCACGCGTCCGCGCAGCGCACTGCGCTCGTCGATGACGACGTGCTCGGGCCGCACGCCAAGCAGCGCTTTCGCGGCGGACGCCTCCGTGCGGGGCACAGGCACGGCCACACCGCCGAGCGAGACCGATTCCACACCCGCTTCGACGCCGCCGTCCACGGCCAGAAAATTCATCGGCGGACTGCCGATAAAGCTACCGACAAACACGGTCGCCGGAAAGTGATAGACCTCATGCGGCGACGCGGATTGCAGCACCTCGCCGCCGCTCATCACAACGATGTCGTCGGCCATCGCCATCGCTTCGCGCTGGTCGTGCGTCACATAGACCGTCGTCGCGTTGAGCGCGTTGTGCAACTTGCGCAACTCGAGGCACATCAGTTCGCGGAAATCCGCGTCGAGCGTGCCGAGCGGCTCGTCCATCAGAAAAGCCTTCGGGTGCCGGACAATCGCGCGGCCCAACGCGACGCGTTGACGATCGCCGCCCGACAGCCCGCCCGTCTTTCTGTCCAGCAGACTTTCGATGCGCAACATATGCGCGGCCGCATCGACGCGCGACGCAATCTCGCGGCGCGAAATGCCTTCGTTCTTCAGCGGAAAAGCGATGTTGTTACGCACCGTCATATGCGGATAGAGCGCGAACATCTGGAACACAAAGGCAATGTCGCGTTGGCGCGCCCGCAATCCCGTCACATCTTCGCCGTCGATCAGAATCTGGCCAGAGGTCGGCAGCTCGAGTCCGGCAATCATGCGCAACGTCGTCGTTTTGCCGCAACCGGACGGGCCGAGCAGCACGACGAAGCGGCCGTTGCTCACGGTAAGATTCGTGCCGCGCACGGCAGTGAATTCGCCGAAGCGTTTTTGAAGGTTGGAGAGAACGATCGTCGACATGGCTCACTCCGGGAAGTGACTGGTCACGACGAAAGCCAGCGCACCCACCAGAATCACGGGAAATGACCATGTGTACAGATCGACCGTGAACGGCTGGACGAGCATCGCAATGCCGAGGCCGATCAGCACGGTCGATGCGCCCTCGCAATAGCGGCGTCGGAACAGGCGGCGGCGCGGCATGATGGGTTGGGCTTTCATTTGCGCACCGCTCCGAAGGTGATGCCGCGCAACAGATGTTTGCGCAGCACAACGGTAAAGATCAGGATGGGCAGAACGAACAGCGTCGTCGCGGCCGCGACGGCCGGCCAGTCCTGTCCGCCCTCGCCGATGATGAACGGAATGAACGGCGGCATCGTCTGCGCATCGCCGCTCGTCAGCAGCAATGCGAATGCGTACTCGTTCCATGCAAAGATCAGACAGAAAATGGCGGTCGCGGCAATGCCCGTGATCGCCTGCGGCAACACGACCTTGACGAAGGCCTGCAACCGCGTATAGCCGTCGACGAGGGCGGCTTCCTCATATTCGCGCGGGATTTCGTCGATGAATCCTTTGAGCAGCCACACCGCGAGCGACACGTTCACAGCCGTATAGAGCACGATCATGCCGAGATAGCTATCGGAGAGGCCGAGCGCGCGGTACATCAGATAGATGGGAATCGCGACGGCGATGGGCGGCATCATCCGCGTGGACAGAATGAAGAACAGCAGGTCGTCGGCAAGCGGGACCTTGAAGCGCGAGAAGGCGTAGGCCGCGAGCGTACCGAGAAAAACGGCAAGGAAGGTCGAACCGAAGCCGATGACAAGCGAATTGACGAAGCGCGGCAAGACCTTCGACGGCCCCGCGATCACCATATTGCGCTTGCGCACATCGCGGTCATACCACGTTTGAGCGGGCGGCAAGCTCGCGATGAACTCCGGCGTCTGCCGCGAGCGGATCGTGAACAGATTCACATAGCCTTCCATCGACGGGTGGAAAACACGACGGGCGGATAGGCAACCGCGTCTTCCTGCGTCTTGAAGCTCGTCAGGATGATCCATACGATCGGCAGCGTTGCAATCAGCGCGTAGGCGATCACGACGAAGGCGGCGAACGTCTTGCTGCGCGGCGATGCCGCCACCACCGACTGTTGAAGCGCAAGGTCTGTCATCGCTGTTTCACCCGGTTGAGTGCCTTCACATAGATATTCGCCGCGCCAAAGACCACCACGAACAGAATGATCGCCAGTGCGGACGAGTACCCCGTCTGCCACTTCTCAAACGCAGCGCGCTTGAGCGTGATCGACACGGTTTCCGTTACGGAGCCCGGCCCGCCCGATGTCAGCAGGTTCACCATGTCGAACATCTTGAAGTTCTCGATACCGCGAAACAGGATCGCGAGCATCAGGAACGGCAGCGTCATCGGCAATGTGATCGACCAGAATTGCCGCCAAGGCGAAGCACGATCCACTTCAGCCGCTTCGTAGATGTAGTCCGGGATCGAACGCAGTCCCGCAAGACAGATCAGCATCACGTACGGCGTCCACATCCACGTATCGACCATCACGATGGTCCACGGCGCGAGCGGCACGTCGCCGATCATCTGAAACGAGCTCGGCGAGATGCCCGTGAAAAAACCGACGATGTCGTTGAAAAGTCCCGTTTGCGGTTGCAGCAGAAACGTCCAGAAGTTGCCGACCACAGCGGGCGAAAGCATCATCGGCAGCAGAATCAGCGTGGTCCAGAAGCTATGGCCGCGAAACTGCCGGTTGATCAGCAGCGCGAGCCCGAAACCGAGCAGCACTTCGAGTCCGACCGACCAGAACACGAAGCGCGCCGTCACCTGCATGGCGTACCAGATGTCCTCGTCGGTGAGTATGTCCGTGTAATTGTCGATGCCGACATTGCGCGCGGGCACGCTCGGCATATTCGACTTGAAGTTCGTAAACGACAGCCGCAATGCCCAGATCAACGGAAAGATGTTGATGGCGAGCAACAGCACGATAGTCGGAAGAATGAACAGCCATGCGATGGTCCGGTCCGATAGCCCGTGCAGGCGCGCGCTGGCGCGCGTTTGCGCTCGTGTCTGCAACCCTTCCGGAGGAAAAGGCTTGTTTGCCAACATGCCTGACTCCTTGTTGTCGCGGACCGGCAAGATCGATCGGCTGGCCGGTCCGCGCGTTCATGTGCGGTGACGCTAGTTCTTCCCTTCCGCCTTGAAGACCTTGTTCCAGTCCTTGACGAGCAGATCGAGCGCTTCTTTCGCGGTACCTTTATCGGCAACCACATAGTCGTGCACGCGCTTTTGCATGTCGAGCAGCAACTCGGCATAGGCAGGCTCGGCCCAGAAGTCTTTGACGATCGACATCGACTTCAGGAAGGCAGGCGCAAAGGGCGCGCTCTTTGGAAAGTCCGGCGCATCCACCACTGACTTCGCCGCCGAATAGCCGCCGAGTTGCCACCACTTCTTCTGCACATCGGCCTGCGCAAACCACTTGATGTATTCAAGCGCGTCAGCCTTGTGGTCCGAGTACGACACGACGGAAATGCCTTGCCCGCCGAGCTGCGTGAACTGCTTCGTTTCCTTCGGATTGACGAAGAAACCGATCTTGTCGCCGCCGACATTCGGGTCCTTGTACAGTCCGGGGAAGAACGCAAACCAGTTCATCTGCATCGCGACCTGGCCCGACTTGAACGCATCGAGACCTTCCTGCATGTAGGCGTTCGTCATGCCGGGCGCAGTGCAACACTTGTAAAGCGCCTTATAGAATTCGAGTCCCTTGATGGCGCCGGGTGAATTCACAAAGCCGTCGAGATGATATGGCTTTTTCGGGTCCTGGTATTCAAAGCCGAAGTTATAGAGCATGTTGGTCACGCCCATCGTGATGCCTTCCGAGCCGCGCTCCGTGAAGATATACACGCCATACACGGTTTTGCCGTCGATCTTTCGGCCCTGAAAGAACTCGGCTGTCTGCTTGAGCTCATCCATCGTGGTGGGTGGTTCGAGTTCGCGCTTGTACTTCTGTTTGAACTCCGCACGCAGTTCGGGCCTCGCAAACCAGTCCTTGCGATACGTCCAGCCCACGGCGTCCGCCATGGCGGGCAGCGCCCAATAATTCGGCGTGTTCTTTGGCCATTCCGCGTAACCGACCACGGTGGCCGGCACGAAGTCGCTCATTGAAATCTTGTTCTTGTCGAAGAAATCATTGAGCTTGACGTAGTGCCCATTGACCGCTGCACCGCCAATCCACTGACTATCTCCGATGATGAGATCGCAAAGTTTTCCGTGTGAATTGAGTTCATTGATAAAGCGGTCCGCGTAACTCGTCCACGGCACGAACTCGAATTTCATCGCAATGCCGGTTTTCGCCGTAAAGTCTTTCGACAATTCGACGAGTGCATTGGCGGGGTCCCATGCGGCCCAACATAACGTCAACTGCTTGCCCTGCGCGTGCGCCGCCGATCCGAAGCTCAGCCCAAGCGACGCCAGCAGCGCCGCGATTACCCTTGCTGTCGTAAGACGTATCATGTCTCTTCTCCTTGTCTCCGTCGGGTCTCCAATCTGATGACAGACAGCGCCCATGCGCCGGACGCTGTATTAGAGCTCTGGCAGACTCAGCGAGGCGTCCGCGTGTCGCGAGCTTCAGGCATGCGCATTCTCACGAAGATAAATCCGGGTTTCGGGCGTCGGAATGGCGAGCACGCCGCGCACGTCGTTCAGAAAATTGATGGCGGCGAGCCCCGCGCAATGGACGATGCCGCGCACATCCTGATCGAGGATGACGTCGATCGCCCGCTCCGACAGTTGCGCCCGCGTGTCGGCGGTGCACTCGTGGCCGATCAGCACGACGCGCGTCTTGTCGCCCGATTCCTGCAACGTCGATGCAATGCCGGAAATGCCGCCACCCGCCACATACACACCGACGAGATCGGGGTGTCCCGCCATCAGCCCTTGCACGGCGAGTCCTGCGCTGTCGTCGTCCTCAGCGAAGTCAGGCTCGGTCAGCCAGCGCAGGTTGCGAAAATCTTCTTCGAGAACCTGAGAAAAGCCCGTGCGACGCTCGAGCTGATCGTGCAAACGCGACGATGCCGACAGCACCGCGACCGTGCCGATGCGCGCACCCACGAAGCGTCCCATCAGCAGTCCTGCCGTTCTTCCAGCGATCCGGTTGTCCACGCCGACATACGCAGCCCGCGCGCTCGACGGCAAATCCGAAAAGACCGTGACGACGGGAACATTCGCATCGGTCATGTCCTGAATCATCCTCTCGATCCACGGGTAATCGAGCGGCACGAGCACGAGCGCGTCATAGTCGATCAGTTGCCGGGCGAGCGATGTTGCGTCGCGCTGGCTGGACAGGTCGCAACGATAGAACGACGAGATAAGACGATGCTCGCGAAAGAAGCTGGCCGACAGCGCGATATCACGCTCGACCTGATCGAGAAAGCGCGAATTGATTTGCGGTAAGACGAACGCGACCCGGAATGACGTGGCTTTCGCCGGCCGGCCCCGGCTTGCGCGATCGTCACGCAACGTCGCCAGCGCAAGATGAACGCGCTCGGCCGTCTCGGGACGAACCCCCTGGTCGTCGCGCAACACACGATCGACCGTGGCTACGCTCACGCCGGCACGACGCGCAATCATCATACGTGTAGCCGGCATGGGTCTCCTCCGGTGCCAGGCGAAGAATCGTTTTGTTAACTCAAGATAGTTTTCCGCACGCGGAATGCAAGCTTTTTTAACGCGTTAAATGCGTCAAGCTTGCAAGCATCGGTAATCCGATTCTCTGTATGCGTTTAAATGCGACGGAGTAGAGTGACAGTTTCCATGAGCTGAGACCATCGATCTAATTAGTGATGCTTATCTAATCGTCCAGGCTAGCGAGGACCTATGCGCAGGTCTGTGGGCTGATCTCGGTCAGCAGTCAGTCGCGTTCAAAATCGAATGCGTGAAGATGACAATCGAGCCGCAGATGTCGACGCACAGAGTAATAGCGATAGGAATCTCAACTCAAATCTTCAGAACGAAATCGCTGGAGCACGTGCTTTGTGCGCAACGATCCCGACCGATCCACGATCGGCCGTCATGTCGGGCAGCTTTCAAACAGCCAGCCTCGTGCAGCGTCAAGCTTTGCACTTGCCAGTGACCGCGGGCATACTCTCCAACATTCAAAAGCACCCAGAACATTCGATGCGTTTCGATTTCCAGTCGCTGAAACTGTTCGTCGCGGTCTGCGAGCACGGTAGCATCGCGCGGGCAGCGGAAGCCGAGAACATAGCGCCCTCGGCGCTCAGCAAGCGTATGTCCCATCTCGAGGACACCCTGAAGACCGCACTTTTTGTGCGAAGCAACAAGGGACTCGAACTGACCGCTGCGGCGGCTGCCCTCCTGCAGCACGCCCGCGTGCTGCTGCGCGACGTCAAACAGATGGAGAGCGAGTTGCTCGACCACGCCGAAGGTGTGCGTGGACAGATCCGGCTGCACGCCAGCCTCTCGACCATCGTCCAGTACATTGCCGACGATATCCGCGAGTTCCTCGCACTACACCCGGGACTACGCATCGACCTGCAGGAAAGCCTGAGCCCCGCGGTGGTCCGCGCCGTGGCCGAGAATACGGCTGATATCGGTGTCTTCGGCGGCATGACCGTGACGACCGGCCTGCGGGTATTTCCATACCGCAGCGACCGGCTGGTGGTCATCATGCCGCCCGATCATCCTCTTGCCGATGCAGACAAGGTGAAATTCCGCGACGTGGCCAGGTATCCGCTGGTCGGACCGCAGGAGGGCAGCTATCTGAATTCGCTGGTGCTACGCGCCGCCGCGGACCTGGACCACCCGCTCAAGCTGTCGATCCGGGTTACCGGCTTCGAGCCGGTGCGAAGCATGGTGGAAGCACGTCTTGGCATCGGCCTCGTGCCGGAACAACATGCCCAGCGCTATGTCAGCTCGGCGCCACTGGTTGCCGTGGAACTGGATGAAACATGGGCCGAACGGCATTGGAAAATCTGCGTGCGCGAGGCAGAGCCGCTCCCCGCACCCGTCGATCTCTTCCTCAAGCATCTGCTCGCACGTCGAGACGCAGCGGACGCCTGTCATCACGAATAAGCGAGCTTCAACCCTGCTTGCGGCCACCTCATGGTCCCGAGGCGCCCCGTGCCCGACAACGTGAGATAAGCCGTCTTCATGTCGGCGCCGCCGAAGCAGATGTTGGTCACCATGCCGTCGGGCACCATCACCTGTCGCAGCACCTCGCCGGAGGGCGAGACTACCGTGATGCAGCCCGTGACCAGGGTGGCCACGCAAATGTTCCCCTCTGCATCGACGGCGAGACTGTCGAAGCGCTGGTAGCCAGGCAGCCCGCAAATGAGACGGCCACCATGCGGCGAAGGATACGGATGCTTGCGCGCCTTGCCGGGCGCTTCGAGGTCGAAGGCCCATAGGCGCGCGGTCTCCGTTTCCGCCACATAGACAACACGATCGTCCGGCGACAATCCGACGCCGTTGGCCGTGGTGAGCGGATACGCCACTTCGACGATCATCGATCCATCGGCTCGCCCGTAATAAAGCCCCGCGTGATCGCGCTCGCGCAGCCGGTTCTTGCCGAAGTCGGTGAAATAGAAGCCGCCCTCGTGGTCGAACACGATGTCGTTCGGACCGCATAGCGGATAGTCGCCACAGCGGTCGTACAACGTCGTCAGAGCGCCCGTGTGCGGATCGAAACGCTCGATGCGGCCGCTGGTATAACGCGGGTGCACGCCAGGTTTGGTGCGATTCAGCCCGGCTACGGTACGGAACAGGAAGCCGCCGTTATTGCAGATATAGAAGACGCCGTCCGGGCCTAACGCGAGACCGTTGGGGCCGCCGCCCACCTCCGCCAATACGCTCACCGTGCCGTCGGGCGCCACGCGGCTGATGGTCTCGCGCTCGATTTCGACAAGGACGATCGCGCCATCGGCCATCGCCACGGGCCCTTCGGGAAACTTCAACCCTTCCGCCAGAATGCGGACATTCTCCATTCTCGAATTCCTCGCAAGTCAGTGCCTGTTTGCATTCTCGACGAAGCGATTGTCATAGGTGGCTTTCAGGTCGATTGACGCCTTGTCGATGTCGGGATCGAACGCGGCAAGCACATCGCGAACCGTGTGCGCGGCTGCGTCCGTCATCAGGCCGTCGCGCGAAATGCAGCTCTGCATGTTGCCGTAAGCCCGGATGAACATCTCCTTGTCGGCCAGCGCGTATTGCGGCGGCACTGCGGCGACAACCTGCTCGGGCGTCGCCTGCGCCATCCAGCGCTCGGCCTCCAGGATCGCGTTCGTCACGGCTTGCACCGTATTGGGATACTTCGCCGCGAATTCCCGGGTGGTGTAGACGGAAGCTTCCGGATAGTCGCCCCCCAGCGTCGCGCGCGTTCCTGCGGGGTCACGCATCACGGCCAGCGGATAAAGATCGCCGCTGCCCTGCAGTACGGTCGCGACGGGGTCGTTGCTCATCAGCGCGTCGATCTGCCCGCTGCGCGCCGCCGCTATGGCGCCAGCAGACGAACCGACGCCGATGATCGAGACATCGCCTGGCTTGAGGCCAGCCCGGTTCAGCAGATAATTCACGCCCATGTGGAAGCTCGAACCCGGTGAGCTAACGCCGATGCGTTTTCCCTTCAGGTCCGCATACGTCTTCACCTTGTCGTGGCTGCCGCGCGTCACACCAAAGACCCAGCCCGGACACGAGGCCAAGGTCACGAACGACACCAGCTTCTGTCCCTTCGCCGCCATCGTGATCGTGTTGGAATAGGCGCCCGCGACGATATCGGCGCTGCCGCCCAACATCGCCTGCAGCGCCTTGGCGCCGCCGCTGAACACGCCAATATCGACATCGAGTCCGGCCTGCTTGAAATACCCCCGGCTTTGCGCAATGACGAACGGAAGGTAGGGAAAGCCCACGCCCGCGGCGGCAAGACTCAGCTTGGGTTTCTCTGGCGCCGCGGCGGCGCTCGCACCGGGCTGGGTCACGAGCGCCGCGCAAGCGGCGAGTATCGACAGCAGCAGACGCCTGGTTGATATCACAGTAGGTTGTCTCCTTGTTTGCGCGGTCTTTCCGACCTTCGGTACTCAGCCCTGTACGACGTTCTGGCGTTGCTGCCCCAAACCTTCGATACCAAGCGTCACCACGTCGCCCGGCTTCAGGTAGACGGGTGGCTTCTGTCCCAACCCGACGCCCGGCGGGGTACCCGTCGATATGATGTCACCGGGCTGCAGCGACATGAACTGCGAAAGATACGAAACAAGGTACCGTACGCCATAAATCATGGTAGCCGTAGTGCCGTTCTGATAGCGATGCCCATTGACCTCCAGCCACATCGGCAACGCCTGCGGGTCATGCACCTCGTCCGACGTGACCAGCCACGGTCCCGTCGGTCCAAAGGTGTCGGCCGACTTGCCTTTGGTCCACTGCCCCTGACGCTCGGCCTGGAACGCGCGCTCGGACACGTCGTTGATGACGCAGTAGCCTGCCACATGATCCATTGCATCGTGTTCGCTGACGTACTTCGCGGTCTTGCCGATGACGACGCCTAATTCGACCTCCCAGTCGGTTTTGACAGCGTTGCGCGGAATTTCGATGGCGTCTTGCGGACCCACGATCGCACTGGTTGCCTTCATAAAGACAATGGGCTCGGGCGGTATGGCAGCGCCCGTCTCCGCGGCGTGGTCGGAGTAATTCAAGCCAATGCAGATGAACTTTCGCGTCCCGCCCACGCACGAGCCCAGGCGCGGATTGCCTTCCACCAGCGGCAGCGATGTTGGGTCGAGCGCGCTCAGCCTGGCCAGGTTGGCGGGCAATAGAGCGTCGCCGGAAATGTCGGCCACGTGATCCGACAAGTCGCGCAAGTTTCCATCGCTATCGAGCAGGCCCGGCTTCTCCTGACCGGGTGGACCGTAGCGCAAAAGCTTCATCTCTATCTCTGCGTCAATAGGTGGCGCGTCCGCCGGATAGATCGAAAACGGCAGCCGTCGTAAAAGAATTCTCTTCGCTGGCAAGCCAGGCGATCATTGCGGCCGCTTCGTTGAGTTCAAGGAAGCGGCCGCGCGGAATCTTGCCCAGCATGTAGCTGATATGCGCGGCCGACTGTTCCATCGCGCCGGGCGTACGCGCCACCGCGGGCGTGACGCAGTTGACCGCGATGTCGTGGCTTGCCAGTTCCTTGCCAAGCGATTTGGTCATCGCAATGACGGCCGCCTTGGCAGAGCTGTAGGCTGCCGCATTGGGGTTACCCTCCTTGCCGGCGACGGAAGCGAGATTGACGATGCGTCCATAGTTCTGCGCAACCATGACGGGTACCACGGCGCGGCAGCAATGAAACGTGCCGTTCACATCGATATCGATCACCTGCTTCCAGACGTCGACCGGATAGTCGGCCAAGGTCGCATTCGGGCCGACAATTGCCGCGTTGTTGATCAGAATGTCGATGCGGCCCGTCGCTTTCAGCGTGCCCGCCACGCCCGCCTCGACGCTCGCGTAATCGGCGATGTCGACACGCTCGAAGTGAATATCGTGATTGCCCAGTTCTGCACGGGCCCGCTCCAGACCGGCAGCATTGATGTCCCAGATCGCAAGGCGAGCGCCGGAGGCGAGCAGCCGGCGGCCGACCTCGAGGCCGATGCCTTGTGCGCCGCCCGTCACGATCGCCACGCGGTCCGTCAAATTGATAGCGTTAGTTTGCAAGTTGGCCTCCTCGGCTCGATTCGTCGATTGCTCCGCCGCGCACGCTCAAGCGCTGGCGGCCACGGTCTGCCCTGTACCGGGGCGCCAACGCAGCAGATAGTCTTCGACCATTGACACTGCCGTATCGAGTACCAGTGCAAAAACGGTCAAGATCAGAATGCCTGCGATGACCGAATTGATGTCGAACACGCCTTCGGCGAGCAGAATCAGATAGCCCACTCCCTTTTCCGAGCCGAGATACTCGCCGACCACGCTGCCGACGAACGCAATACCGATCGCGTTGTGAAGGCTCGAGAACACCCAGCTCGTTGCCGATGGCAGGTACACGTGCCGCATGAGCTGACGCCCATTGGCGCCGAGCATGCGGGTATTGGACAACACGGCCGGACTGACTTCGCGCACACCCTGGAAGACATTGAAGAACACCACGAAGAAGACCAGTGTCACGCCCAGCGCGACCTTGGACCAGATGCCGAGGCCGAACCAGAGCGCGAAGATCGGCGCAAAGATCAGGCGTGGCATGGAATTCATCGCCTTGATAAATGGATCGAAGACGACGGCGAGAAACGGATTGAGCGCGAGCCACAGGCCGCACGCCAACCCGGACACCGTACCGATCGCAAAGGCCAGCATGGTTTCGAGCAGCGTCGTGTACAGGTGGCGAAATACTGAGCCCGTCACAATCCAGTCGATGATGCGATGAACCACACCCAATGGATCACCGAAGAAAAACGGCGACAGCCATTTCTGACTGGTTCCGATCCACCACAGGAACAGGACGCCGAACAGGAGTGCAAGCCGCGTGACAAGCACGGCAAACCGGTTGCCAGGATTAAACTCGATTGCGCGCATAGCTTTTCAACACCTCCCCTCGAAGCACGTCCCAAATCTGGGTGTGCAGTTGCAGGAAACGCTGTGTCATGCGGATCTCCGACATTTCTCGTGGACGTGCCAGGTCGATCTCGAACTCGGCGATAGGTCGGGTACCAGGTCCCGCCGACAGCACGATGACGCGATCCGATAGCGAAATCGCTTCTTCCAGATCGTGAGTCACGAACATCACCGACTTGCGATCGTATGACCACAGCCGCAGCAGCTCGTTTTCCATCAGGTGCCGCGTCTGGATGTCGAGCGCGCTGAAGGGCTCGTCCATCAGGATGATGCGAGGGTTCAGCGCCAGCGCCTGCGCGAGGCCAGCGCGCTTGCGCATTCCGCCCGACAGCTGGTGCGGATATTTTTTGCCGTGGCCCTGCAAGCCCACTCGCTCCAGCCATTCATGCGCCACCCGCATCGCCTCTTCACGCGGCGTGCCACGGAAGATCAGGCCCATCGCGATGTTTTCTTCCGCGGTCTTCCAGGGCATGAGCGCGTCGACCTGGAACAGATAGGCCGCTTGCTTGTTCAAACCCGTGCTCAACTTCTCGCCGAACACGCTCAAACTACCCGACGTGGGCCGCGTCAGCCCAGCCGCTACGTTGAGCAGCGTCGACTTGCCACAGCCTGTGGGGCCGACGATCGACACGAACTCCCCATCGCCGATCGTCAGATTCCCGCCGGAAACGGCCGTGTAGGTCTGCGCGTTCTTGCCATTGCCGGCAAAGGTGCACGTCACATTGTCGAAGCGCAAAGCCTCGCGCACATGCGTCCGGCCGCTGGCCCGCGCGATATTGCACGTTACGGTGCTCATGGTTGAATCCCCGCCGCTTTCTCGACGAACCGGTTGTCATAGGTCGCGGTGAGATCGATTTTGGCCGACGCCACAGTCGGGTCGAACGCCGACAGCACGTCCCGCACGGTCTGCGCGCCTTTGGCGGTGATTTCCCCGTTCTGCGCGATGCACCGGCGGCTGTTCCTGAAGGCATCGGCATAGAGCGCCTTGTTGTCCACCAGATACTCGGGCGGCACATTGTCCGCAACCTGCTCGGGCGTGGCCTTGGCGATCCACTTTTCGGCACGCACGATGGCGTTGGCGACTGCTTGCACCGTCTTCGGGTACTTGTTGATGAAATCCTGTGTCGCGAACAGGCTCGACTCGGGGTAATCCGAACCGAACACCTTGACGTTGCCCTCGGCAGTGCGCATGTTCTCCAACGGTATGAGGCTGCCGTCTTTGGTCAGGATCGTGGCGCTCGGATCGTTGACGATCAGCGCGTCGATTTGTCCCGCCCGCACCGCCGCTACCGCGCCCGCCGCTTGACCCACACCGATGA
Organism: Paraburkholderia bengalensis; assembly: GCF_037126505.1. NCBI lineage: Bacteria > Pseudomonadati > Pseudomonadota > Betaproteobacteria > Burkholderiales > Burkholderiaceae > Paraburkholderia > Paraburkholderia bengalensis. The sequence goes on along the minus strand of NZ_JACFYJ010000018.1, from coordinate 41,525 downwards.
CGGAAACGTCGGAGGGCTGAAGCCCCGCTTTGTGCAAGATGTAGTTCAGCGCCATGTGCGTGCTGGAACCCGGCGCACTTACACCGATCCGCATGCCCTTCAGATCCCTGGCGGATTTGACTTCGGCCTGGCGCTTCTGGGATACGCCGAAAATCCAGCCCGGACAGATCACCTGCGCTGCGATCACCACCAGATGCTGCCCCTTGGTGGCCATCGTGATGGTGTTCGAATAGGCACCCGCGACGATATCGGAGCTGCCGCCCAACAGGGCCTCCAGCGTCTTGGACCCACCGGAGAAAGCGGCGATGTGCACGTCCAGCCCTTCGTCCTTGAAATAGCCGCGCTGCTGGGCGACGAGCATGGGCAAATAGGTGATGCCGACGGATGCGGCCGCAATGTGCAGCTCGGGCTTTTCAGGCACATCTTTAGCCACGGCCGCGACGGAACCGCAGACAAGCTCGAACGCTGCACAAAGCGCGAAGGCGAATTTCAGCTTCATCATTGTCTCCTCCCTTTCCGGGGATATTGTGGTGCGACCGACTGCCGAAGATGAGTCAGGGTGCTCGTGAATCCAACACCCTTTCATGCCAGAAACGATTGAATATATTTGGGCTCCTTACGTCCTCGATGCCCGTGATGGGCCTTGTCCATACGCCGCGCGCCGGCCTACGCCGCCTGTTTTCTCAGCGCCTCGACCACCGCATCGCCCATGTCGCGGGTGCCGACGGATTTCATTCCATCCTGATAGATGTCGGCTGTGCGATAGCCTGCCGCCAGCACTGCGCGCACCGCCTGCTCGACGCGGCGCGCGGCATCTTCCATCTCGAAGCTCTCCCGCAGCATCATCGCAAGGGAGAGGATCGCAGCGAGCGGATTGGCGATATCCTTGCCGGCGATGTCCGGGGCCGAACCGTGCACCGGCTCGTACAACCCTTTACGGTTGTAGCCGAGCGACGCCGAAGGCAGCATGCCGATCGAACCGGTCAGCATGGCCGCGGCGTCGGAGAGAATGTCGCCGAACAGATTGCCTGTGACGATCACGTCGAACTGCTTGGGCCGGCGCATGAGCATCATCGATGCGGCGTCCACAAAGAGATGGCTGAGTTCGACGTCGGGGTAGTCGCGCCCGACCCGTGTGACCACTTCGCGCCACAACTGACTCGCTTCCAGCACATTGGCTTTATCGACCGAGCACAACTTGCGGCTGCGGCGGCGGGCGCTTTCGAACGCCGCGCGTGCCACCCGCTCGACCTCGGATTCCGAATAGCGCATCGTGTTGAAGCCCACACGCTCGCCCGCCTCGTTGGTCTCAAACCCGCGCGGTTTGCCAAAGTAGGCATCGCCGTTCAACTCACGCACGATCACGATGTCGAGGCCATCCACCACTTCCGGCCGCAGTGTCGACGCGCCGATCAGTTCCGGGAACATGTACGCCGGCCGGAAGTTGGCATACAGCGTCAGCGCTTCGCGCAGTTGCAACAGCCCGGTACCCGGACGACGTTCGCGTGGGATCTCGGCTTCGTCGGCCACGCCCACCGAGCCGAACAGGATTGCGTCGGCCTTGCGCGCCAGTTCCAGAGTGGGCGCAGGCAGGGGCACACCGTGCGCCCGAATGCCCGCCTCGCCGATGGGCGCGTCCTGAATCTGGGCGTGGGGCGCCACGATTCCCAGCACCTTCACAGCCTGTGCTACCACTTCCGTTCCGATACCGTCGCCGGGCATGACTGCAATTTTCATCTGAACGTCTCCTTGGTTGCGCTCTTCAGGCGTGCGCCTTCAATAAGCTCTGGCATGGTTGCGCTCGTATGCGTCGATGCGGTCCCGATGCGACAGTGTGTAATCGATCTCGTCCATGCCGCGCAGCAAGCACGCTTTCGCGAAAGGCTCCATCTCGAAGCTATGAGATGAGCCGTCGGGTAACGCCGCAGTCTGTGCGGACAAGTCGATGGCAATGCGGCTGCCCGGGCTGACGGACAGCGCGTCCAGCAGCGGCAGAACCACTGCCTCGGGCAACACGATGGGCAGCAGTCCGTTTTTCAGGCAGTTGATGAAAAAAATGTCGCCGAAGCTTGGCGCAATCGCTGCACGGATTCCGTAGTCGTACAGCGCCCAGACGGCGTGTTCGCGCGAGGAGCCGCAACCGAAGTTGTGATTCGCCACGACGATGCGCGACTCCCGGTAAGGCGCCTTGTTCAGCACGAAATCCGGCTGTTTCGCGCCATCGTTTCCGAAGCGCAGTGAATGGAACAGAAACTGCCCGAAATCGTCGGAGCGGGGTTTCTGGAGAAAGCGCGCCGGCAGTATCTGATCGGTATCGCAATTGATGGCCGCGATTGGCACGGCTACCGCGTCAAGGTAGTTCAGACTTTCCATCATCAGGCTCCGAGCAGGCGGCGAACATCGGTCAAGCGCCCCGTTATTGCGGCCGCCGCAGCCATGGACGGACTCATCAGATGCGTGCGCACGCCGGGGCCCTGGCGCCCCACGAAATTGCGGTTCGAGGTGGAGGCACAACGCTGGCCGGGTGCGGCGATATCGCCGTTAGTGGCAAGGCACATGGAGCAGCCCGGGAACCGCCACTCAAACCCCGCTTCGCGGAACACGCGGTCCAGTCCCTCGGCCTCGGCCTGCGCGCGCACCGGGTGCGATCCCGGCACCACCCACGCCTCGACCCCCGGCGCAACGCGACGACCGCGCGCAACCTCCGCTGCGTGGCGCAGGTCTTCAATACGCCCGTTGGTGCACGAGCCAATAAACACCCGGTCGATGGCCACGCCTTCCAGCGCCTCGCGAGCGGTCAATCCCATGTAGTCCAACGCCCCCGCCATTGCCGCACGGAGATCGGGATCGGCCTGCTCTGCAGGATCGGGCACGCGCTGGTCGATCGCACACGCATGTTCGGGCGTGGTGCCCCACGTCACCATCGGGGCAATCTCGGCCGCGTCGACATGCACCTCCCGTTCGAACCTCGCACCTGCATCGGAAAACAACGTGCGCCAGTACGCCACTGCCCGCTCCCACTGCTCGCCCATTGGCGCGAATGGACGGCCCGACAGGTAGGCGAACGTGGTTTCGTCGGGAGCGATCATGCCGGCGCGGGCGCCCGCCTCGATGGTCATGTTGCACAGCGTCAGCCGCCCTTCCATCGACAGACCGCTGATCGCCGAGCCTGCGTACTCGATCACGTGGCCGGTTGCGCCCGCCACGCCGATCCGCGCAATCACGGCGAGGATCAGATCTTTGGCCGTGATGCCCGGGCCCAGTGCGCCGTCGATGACGACCCGCATGTTGCTCGACTTGCGCTGCCACAGACATTGCGTGGCGAGCACGTGAGCCACCTCCGTCGCACCGATACCGAAAGCCAGCGCGCCCAGTGCGCCGTGTGTCGACGTGTGGCTGTCGGCGCAGACGAGCGTCATGCCAGGCAGACTCAGACCCTGCTCGGGCCCGACCACATGGACGATCCCGCGCCGGCTGTCAGCCATCCCAAACAGCGTGATATGCGACTCTGCCGTGTCACGCTGCAGTGCGACGATCATGGCCCGGCGCTCGGGGTCCGCCACGGACGCCATGTCATTCGCTGCGCTCGAAACGTAATGGTCGGCCGTGCCGAAGATGCGCTCGGGGGAGCGTGGTTTGAGTCCGCGTTCGCGCAACATGTCGAACGATTGCGCGGTGACGTCGTGAACGAAATGCCGGTCGATGAACAGCAAGTCCTGCCCATCGTCACGCGACATAACCCGGTGGGCGTCCCAGATTTTGTCGTAAAGGGTCCTCGGACCCATGATCGCCTGATCGGGTGGCATTGGCTTCGTCTCGCTCCATCGATTTATTGGCCGCGGGAAAATCGGCCCTGCGGTTGCGCAGCTGGATTTGATGAGAAAACATCATGCATCAGGCCAGTCGCGCTGTACGTGGTCTTTTGGAAAGGCACCATCGCCGATCGCGATGATGGGATTGACCGGCGCGGACATGCTCGATCGAGCGACGGCCACGGTAGGTTGCAGACCAATTCGACAAGGCCAGCGGCTACTTAGCGGGAAACGCAGCGCGGCTCGCTCTGCTGCAGGCGCAAATCCATTGCAGTTCGAAGAGCAGTCGCGCCCGCTGCCAGGCGCGTGCGTTTTGGATGGAGTTCCGCCCTGGTCGGCAGGACGCGACTATCAGTACCCGGCGAGGTGCAATGGATGACAGCGGGCGCACGGATACTGCATGAGGCGTTCCATTCGTGCGCGTTCGCCAGAACAGGCGGGACGCTGGAGAGGGTCCATCTTTGGGTCGATCGGCCCGCGAAGGACAAGATGACCCCGCCAGGCTATCAGGGCATCCTGGCCAATCAGATTCCTCTGGTCCGGTTGCGCGAAGGCGCTGGACATGTGCGGGTGATCGGGCAACTACGCCGGCAGCGCTGGTCCGGCGCTCACCTTCCCGCCGATGGACGTCTGCGATATGCGGCTCGACGCGCAATGCGGTGCAACGCTGACGCTGCCGCAGGCAGGACGCTCGCGCTCGTCCTGCTGCACGCCAGGTCCGGGTCAATGGCGATGAGCGGGGCATCAGCGCCGCACAACGGGTTCTCCCCGGACCTCGCTGCCTAGTTCAGCCGCTTGAGTTCGCCATCGTCCGCATACCAGTCGACCGTCTTGCCCGTCGTGTTGATCGTCACCGCGCGCGGTTCGCTGAACTGGTCGAATGACTCGATGCCCGTCTCGCGTCCGACGCCGCTGTTCTTGAATCCGCCCCACGGCGACGCCGGGTCCAGACGATGATGGTCGTTGACCCACACCATGCCGAATTCCAGCTTGCCCGCGACCCGATGCGCACGCGCGACGTCCTGCGTCCAGATGGAAGCGGCTAGACCGAACTGCGTATCGTTGGCGATCCGGATCGCATCGGCTTCGTCTTCGAACGGCATGACAACCGTCACGGGCCCAAATACCTCGTCCTGGCCGATCTCCGAATGCGGATTCGCGTCATAGATGACGGTGGGCTCGAGGAAATACCCCGACCTCAAGGCGGCCGGCACGCGTCCCCCTGTCAGCACTTTTGCACCTGCCTCCTTCGCGCGTTCGAGCATCGCGAGGATGCGCTGCCGCGAGCGCTCGGAAATCACCGGCCCAAGCTGGGTCTTCGCATCAGCCGGATCGCCCACGCGGATGCCATCCACCTTCGCGCGGAAGCGTTCGAGGAACGCCGCATACATCGACTTCTGCACCAGGATGCGCGCACCGCACACGCAGGTCTGCCCAGCGCCGATAAACGCCGCGAACGCCGCGCCGTTCACCGCACGCTCCATATCGAAATCGTCGAAAAGGATCACCGCGCCCTTGCCGCCCAGTTCCAGCGTGGTGAGCGCGAAATTGTGCGCGGCTGCCTCACCAATCGAGCGACCCACTTCCGTGCCGCCCGTGAACACGACTTTGCGGATCAGCGGATGACGTGCGAGTGCCGCGCCCGCTTCGCGCCCCTCCCCGTTCACGACGTTGACAACGCCTCTTGGGACGCCCGCTTCCTGCAGCAGCCTCACGAGCCGCACGGTCGTGAGCGGCGTCTGTTCCGAAGCCTTGATGACCACGCTGTTGCCCGTCGCGAGCGCGGGCGCGAGGCTCTTCGAGAGAATCATCAACGGATGATTGAACGATGTCATCAGCGCGACCACGCCGAGCGGCACGCGCTGCGTGTAGCACAGGTACGGTCCTTCGATGGGAATCACGTCGCTGCGGCGTGTGAGCGCGAGCGCGGCGAAGTAGCGATAGAACTGCGGCAGCCGTGAAATCTGCGCGCGCGTCTCCGACACGGGACGGCCGTTATTGAGTGTTTCGAGCTTATAGAACTGTTCGAGATCCGCTTCGAACAGATCGGCGAAGCGATTGAGAATGCGCGCACGCTGCTGGATCGGCATATCGCGCCACGCGCCGCCTTCGAACGCGCGATGCCCTGCCTGCACAGCGCGATCCACGTCGCTGGCCGAAGCCGACGCGAGCGCCCCGATCACCTCACCCGTCGCGGGATTCAGGATATCGAGCGTGCGGCCTTCCTCGGCATCCGTCCATTCGCCGTCGATCAACAATTGTGCGTCGTAGTGCTGCGTGTTGGTTGTATCCATTGCATTGTTCCTGTCGAGTCATTTGAGAGGCGAAGCGTGTGCATCGGTATGCAGCGCATCGCGCGAGCTTGTGTCTTCCGGCTGAAGGTCTTCGAGGCGCCGCCCCGTCGGTTCGACGCCCAGCCATGCCACCACGACGATCTGCACGGCGAGCAAACCGATCATCATCGCGAGCACGCCGACGATGCCGTATTGCGCGAACAGCGACACCACGATGAAAGGCGTGATGATGGTGGCCCCGCGTCCCAGCGTGTTGCAGACGCCCGACGCGCGCAGCCGCACTTCCGTCGGAAAGAGTTCGGGCACGTACACGGCGAAGAGCAGCGCGACCAGCACGTAAATCGGAATGGTCAGCAGCAAGCCGACGATGGGGAGCACCACGGGGTTCGTGATGAACGGATACATTGCGCCGAACACGATGGCAGCGAGCGACGAGCCGATGATGGTCGGCTTGCGTCCCCAGGCATCGGCCGTCAGGGCGCCGATTGCGGAGCCGATGGGCGCGCCGAGCGACATGACGAGCGCAAAGCCGAACGACTTCGCGATGCTGAAGCCCTGATGCACGAAGAACGTCGGCAGCCACGTGACGAAGCCATACAGCAGCGTATTGATGACGATGAGCGTCACGCAGCCGACGATCATCCGCTGCAGCATCACGCCGCTGAACAGCGAACCGAACGACAGCATCTGCGAGCCGGCCGCGCCGGGTTTCGTCGAAGCTGGCACTGGCAGCGGTTCGCCGCCTCGCGCGGCCGTCACCTCGGTTTCGATTCGACGCAAAATCGCATCGGCTTCGTCGTGCCGTCCAACGGAATCGAGCCAGCGCGGCGACTCAGGCAACGACTTGCGCGCATACCAGACGCCCAGTGCGCCAATGCCGCCGAGCACGAACATCGCGCGCCAGCCGAACGACGGAATCAGCAAGAGCCCGATCAGCCCCGCGACGGGCAAGCCCGACACGACGAACACCGCCATCAAACCCTGCAGCTTGCCGCGCTTTTGCGGCGGCACGAATTCCGTCAGCGTCGAGTAACCGACCACGTTTTCCGCGCCGAGGCCGAGTCCCATCACGAAGCGGCACGCAATCAGCACGCTCATGCTCGGTGCGAGCGCGGCACCGAGCGACGCCAGCCCGAATACAGCGAGGTTCGCCTGATACGTAAAGCGCCGGCCGAAGCGGTCACCAAGGAAACCGGTGCCGAGCGAGCCGAGCATCATGCCGAGAAAGGTCAGCGACACGAACAGCGCATTCTGTCCGAGCGTGGAGAAGCCGGATTTGAGCGTCGCACCGAGCACCGTCGACGCAACGTAGATGTCGAAACCATCGAAAAACATGCCAATGCCGATCAGCCACATGATGCGCCGATGAAATCCCGACATCGGCAAGCGGTCGAGCCTGGCTCCTGCGTTGACGTTCATGTCTGTCTCCTGTCGACGTTACGGTGCGCAGCGCCTCAGCGCTTTCTGCCGCATCCGCACGCCGTGTTGTATCGAGCTGGCGAAGCGCGGCCGCGCTCAGCGGGCCTGCATCAGCCGCAATGCGTTGACGGTCAGCATGTCGGTTGCGGCGCGGAAGTTCTGCTCGACGCTGCCTTCCTGCGCCGCGAGGAAGAATGCCTTGCACCCTCTCGCGCCCGCTTCGTCGAGCGAGAGAATGCGTGCGGCAAGCGCATCCGCGTCGGCATGCAGAGTCGCGGGCTCGCATACGCGCGTGATGAGCCCAGCCTGCAAGGCCGCTTCCGGTGCGATGACGTCGCCGAACAAGACCATCGGGAACACGGCCTTCGGCAACGCATAGCCGCCGAGGTACGCCATGATCGCGGCGGGCGGAAGACCGGCGCGCATCTCAGGGAACGCGAGCCGCGCCGACGACGCGACGAGCGTGAAGTCGCACAGAATTGCGAGTCCGAAGCCGAAACCGAATGCATCGCCCTGCACCTGTGCAATCGATATCAACGACGTGTTGCGTACGAGCCGCTTGAGTTCGATCAATCGCGCGACTTCGGCGCGGATCGACACGGCATCCCTGCCCGCGCGCTCGCGGCCCGTGCAGAACACATCGCCGTGCGCGCGGATGCGCAGGACGCGCGCCTTCGCCTGCACGGCTTCGCTGCGCAACGCATCGGACATCGCGTCGAACATCGCACCGGAGACTTCGTTGCCCTCGTCCGGACGGTTTAGCGTAAAAGTGAGCGTATCGCCGCTATGGTCGATCAGAACGGGCGCCTGCAATGGACTGCGATCCATGTCGTCTCCTGATGTATAATCTGTATACAGCGTATTCAGAGAAATCCGAGGTGTCAATGCCCGCCGCAAAAACAGCATCCTCAAAAGCCACGACGGCCCCCAGGCGCCAGGCGCCTACGCTTGAATCGATCGCCACGCGCTACCACGCGCAGCTGCGCTCGCTGGATTCCGCAGGCGATTCGTTGAGCGATGGCGTCGTCGTGCCCGCGCTGCGCGAGGCAATCGTGGAAGGCGTGCTCGCGCCGGGCAGCCGTCTGTCGGAGGTACAGGTCGCGAAGCAGCTGAACGTCAGCCGCACGCCGATGCGTGAGGCGTTCGCGCAACTGGAGCGCGAAGGGCTGGTGACGATCCTGCCGCGCGTGGGCGCCTATGTGCGCTCGGTGACGCTGCGTGACGTCGAGGAGATTTATACGGTGCGTGCCGCGCTCGAATGCCTCGCGGTGCAACTCGCGTCCGAGCGCATGACACCGCTCGGCGCCGCGCAGCTAGACGAGGTGATCAACGCGATGCGCGCCAGCGTAGAGGCCGACGACGCGGCGGCCTATGTCGATGCGTTGGACCGCTTTTACACGATCGTGATGACGATAGCCGACAACCGCACGTTGCAGCAGAACCATGCGTCGTTGATTGGGCCTGTGCGCCGTCTGCGCCGTATCGCCATGGCGCGAGGCGGACGGATGCGCGCGTCGTTCGAACAGGCAGTGCGAATTCGCGATGCAATCGTCAATGGAACGGGCGATGTGCAGGATTTGATGCGTGAACAACTGCGGGGCGCATGCGCGGCGGCGCTCGATGTGCTCAACAATGCCAGCAAATAAGCGCAGGCGGCGCTGGTGAATGATGCTGTGCACCCGATGCCGACAAAGCATGGTCGATAGCGTCGATAGTGTCGGTAGCCGGGCGCGAGCAAACGTCAGGCTTTCTCGCGGCGATGCTCACGTTGAGATAAGCGCCAGCGGACCAGATCGTCGGCGCCGGGGCCTTCCTCGATGGCCAGATCGGCCGGGTTGATTGGCTCGCCCGTGTTCTGATCGACAAAGCTCCACCGTACTTCGGCCCCCGTCTTTCGATTCACGAACTTCATCGGCGGCGCCGGCGCTCCGGAAACTTCGAGACTATCCCCAATCTGGGCGAGCATCGGCATCAGCGGGGCGAGCTGCCGGCCCTTGCGGGTCAACAGATATTCGAACCGCTCCGGATTGACCTGATAGCGCCTGCGCTCAACCAGCTCGTTGGCCTCGAGGTGTTTGAGCCGATCGCTGAGCGTTGCATTGGTGATGCCGGACGACTGGCGAAACTCGTCATATCGGCTGAGCCCGCAAACAAGATCGCGCAGAATCAGCAAACCCCATCGGTCGCCGATCGCCGCCATCACGCCCGCGATCGGGCACACCATTCCGTCGAAACCCTTCGATCGCATGTCCGTGTCCCTTGTCCGTGTCCCTTGTCCGTGTCCCTGGTAGTCCGACGATCGTCGCCGGGTAAGTCTCATTGCCGGGTAAGTCTCATTATAAGAGTCGCACGCGTATAGGCGGATACGATCTCACAACGCAGTTCCTTCAAGTCCCGAACCCAAAGCCGAAAAGTGCTTGCTGGGTCGGCCACTAACTCTTATCATAAGAGTTAGTGGCCGGCCTGTCCGCAGGCGTTAGCGGCGATGCCCGTTGTTTCGACCTCAAGGAAACCACCATGTCTTCCCAGATTGCGTCCCGGATATTCGTCGTCGGCGGCACAGGCGCGCAGGGCCTGCCTGTCATCCGCACGCTTGTAGCCGACGGCAAATATTCCGTCCGGGCTTTGAGCCGTGACCCTGATTCCCGGCGTGCCAAGGCGCTGCTCGCACTCGGCAACGTCTCCATCCTGAAGGGTTCGTTCGCCGACGAGGCCATCCTGCGAGAAGGTTTCCGCGGTTGCGACGGTGCCTATATCAATCTCGACGGCTTCAACACAGGCGAGAAAACCGAGATCTACTGGGCGATCCGTTGCTACGAAATTGCGCTTGAGGAAGGCATCAGGTTTTTCGTGTATGGCAACCTCGACTATGCACTCAAGAAGGCCGGCTACGATTCCCGCTTTCGCACCGGCCACTATGACGGCAAGGGCCGCATAGGGGAATGGATTCTGTTCCAGAACCAGACGAACGGGGACCGCATGGGTGCAGCCGTGTTCACCACAGGGCCGTACATGGAGATGGCGATTTCGGCCATGACGCCGATGATGCCGCTCGTCGAAGACGGCGTGCTGACCTGGCGTGTGCCGCTTGGCAACGGCACGGTGCCTCACGTCGCGCTGGACGATTGCGGCCACTACGCGCGCTGGTTGTTTGACCATCCCGAACGCGCGAACGGCATGGCACTCGAAGTCGCGATCGAGCAGGTCGGATACCAAAAACTGGCTGAGGCCTTCGAGCGGGTAACGGGACATGCGGCTCGCTATATCGACACGGATCTGGACACCTACTGGAATGGGCCGCTCAAGATGGCCGCCCGCCTGCCCGCCGGATACAACGCGGATCCGAATGACAAGAGCACGATGAGCTTTCGCGACAACTTCACCGGGTTCTGGAATATCTGGAAGCACAACGTGATCCAACGCGACTACGCGCTGCTCGACGAGATCCATCCGAACCGTATCAGGACCGTCGAACAGTGGCTTCGTCTCGAAGACGAACGTGGTCGTCAGCAACGAAAAGGAAGTCTGTGGGAGCGCGTGCAGACGGACAATCTGCTCAAGTCGACGCCGCTTCTGAAGCTGACCGAAGACGGCAGAAAGGGCGCGCTGTAACTGCGCAGACGGTACGCGGCATGCGCTGACAAGCATATCGATCAATTAGTCACCCTAATGAATATTGATGATGAACAAGACAGTTGAGATTCGTAAGAACCGTGGGACGCGCATCCTGTTGGCCGTCCTGTCAGTATGGGGAATGGCCGTTGTTATCGCCGCCGGGACTGGCGCCTACCGTGCCATCTATCCGTTGTGGCTTGCGGGCCTCATCGCCTTGGGGATCGTCGTGCCAGTCGTCGTCTACGGTTTGTCCAGGCGCTTTCGGGCCTACATCGAGACGGCGGGATTGCAGACGCTGACGGCCTTCCATATCTGGCGCATCGCAGCCGCGCTGGTTTTCTTCTGGTACGGGGCGCACGGCCTTCTGCCGGAAGTCTTTGTCCGGAATGCGGGATGGGGCGATCTCATCGCCGGCTTGCTGGCCCTCGGCGTCACCTCGCTGCCGAAGACGCGCAACCGCTATCTGGTCTTCCATCTGTTCGGATTTGCCGATTTCGTGGTGGCAGTCGGTACAGGGTTGACCTGCTTCCTGCTCAACGATCCCCGCATGTCGGGCATCCAGACACTGCCGATGGCCTTGATCCCCTTCTACGGCGTCGGAATCTCGGGGGCGAGCCACATCATGGCGTTCGACTTGCTGCGTCGCTGCGCGGGAACTGTCGAACGCGACGTCAAGCATGCCGACGCAACGGCATGACCCGAAATCCAGCCGCACACACGCCTTCCTCAATCCAGCCAGGAAATCATCATGAAATTTCGTCGTACCCGTGCCGCAACTAGCGCGCTGCTTGGCTTGCTGATGTCCGGGTCCATCTTCGCGGGCACCGTATCGCCCCCGGCCAGCGCGCCGACGCCCGCATCCGCCAATGAAGCGGTGCCGCTCGACCAGCGCGGGAATCCGGCGGCGAATCAGGCCGATGCCTGGTTCGACAACTACAGGTTCAGGGACGGCGAGACGCTGCCCCGGTTAAAGCTTCACTATGCGACGCTCGGCACACCGCATCGCAATGCGCAAGGCGCCATCGACAACGCCGTTCTGGTCCTGCACTGGACGGGCGCTGACGGCAGGACGCTGCTGGGTCCAACTTACACGAAGGCGCTGTTCGACCCCGGGCGACCCCTCGACGCTAACCGCTACTATCTGATCTTTCCCGATAACGTGGGCCACGGCCAGTCGAGCAAACCGAGTGACGGACTGAAGGCGAAATTTCCCAACTACGATTACGGCGACATCGTCGATCTCCAGCACAAGCTGGTGACGCAAACCTTGGGTATCCAGCATCTGCACGCGATTCTCGGCATGTCGATGGGCGGCATGAACGCATGGCAGTGGGCCGAGGCGTATCCCGACATGATGGACGGCGTGATGCCCGTCGTGTCGCTGCCGATCACGGTCTCGGGCCGCAATCTGCTGTGGCGGCGCATGGTGATCGACGCGATCCGCTCCGATCCGGACTGGAAGAGCGGGAACTATACGCAAACGCCCGGCGGCTGGGTCGATGGCTTCCGGATACTGCGCATGATGATCGACAGCGCGCCCGCGCTACAGCACGAGATTCCCGACGGCGCGGCTGCCGACAAGTTTCTCGCGACCACGCGTTTCCAGGCGGAGCACGTCGACCCGAACGACATCCTTTATTCACTCAAGTCGTCGTTCGATTACGATCCCGAGCCGGGGCTATCCAGGATCAAGACCAGGCTATATGCCCTGAATTTCTCCGACGACGAATTCAATCCCGACACACTGCAGGTCCTCGAGCGACTCGTACCGACGCTTCAGCGCGGCAGGTACACCGTGCAGCAGGGCACGCCGTCATCGCCGGGCCACTTCACCATGACCCGCCCCGACCTCTGGGCGCAGCATGTGGGCGATTTCATGCAGTGGCTCGGCGATTCACCGTCACAGGCGGGCGCAAGCAGCGCAGCATCGGTACAGAGTTCATCCGGCTCATGAACCCGCCGCCTCGAAGGCGGCGGTGCAACTGCGCCGACTTGTGCAACGACGATCAGGCGTGCTGCGCCAACGCGATCTTCCCGTCGACGAGACGATTGATTCGCCACGGGTTGCCTGTTTTCAACGACTCGGGCAGCAGCGCCTCCGGCATGTCCTGATAGCTCACCGGCCGCAGAAAGCGGCGGATCGCGAGGCTGCCTACGGAAGTGGAACGGCCGTCGGCGGTGGAAGGATAAGGACCGCCGTGGACCATCGCATGCCCGACTTCGACGCCCGTGCCAAAGCCATTGACGAGCACGCGTCCCACGCGTCGCTCGAGTGCCGGAAGGAACGAGCGCGCCGCCGCGTAATCGGCTTCGTCGATCTGCAGCGCCGCCGTCAATTGACCTTCCAGCGACTCGATCAGTTCGCGCATCGTTTGCAGATCGGGGCAACGCACGATCAATGACGCCGCGCCGAATATTTCTTCCTGCAATGCCGCTTGCTCACGAAAGGCGGTGGCGCTCGTCACAAACAGCGCGCCTTGTCCCTTGTTCGCGCCCGTCGCGGGCTGCGCGCGCGCTGCCGTCTGCACCTGTGGATGGTCGGCGAACTTCGACACCGCTGTTTCGAACGCACGATGAATGCCCGGCGTGAGCATCGTTGCCGCCGGAACCTCGCTCAGCGCCTGCGAAGCGGCAGTCACGAAACGGTCGAGTGCGGGACCTTCCACAGCGAGAATCAAACCCGGGTTCGTGCAGAACTGCCCGGCACCGAGCGTCAATGATTGCACGAACGCCTGTGCGATCGCTTCGCCGCGCTGCTCGAGCGCATGCGGAAACAGCAACACGGGATTGATGCTGCTCATCTCCGCATAGACGGGAACGGGCTCGGGACGCGCGGCGGCGACTGCCATCAACTCGGTTCCCGCATGACGCGAGCCGGTGAATCCGACCGCCTTGATGCGGGGATCGCGCACCAGCCCCTGGCCGATTTCGCGGCCGCTTCCGAACAGCAGCGAAAACGTTCCCTCGGGCATCGCGCAATCCTTCACTGCCTTCTGCACGGCCATGCCGACCAGTTCCGACGTGCCGGGATGCGCGGCATGCGCCTTGACGATTACCGGGCACCCAGCCGCCAGCGCGGAAGCGGTGTCGCCCCCTGCCACCGAGAACGCCAGCGGAAAATTGCTGGCGCCGAACACTGCGACGGGGCCGAGCCCGATGTGCCGCAAACGCAGATCGACGCGCGGCATCGGCTTGCGCTCGGGCTGAGCGGGATCGATGCGCGCTTCGAGAAAGTCGCCCGCTCGCACGACGCCCGCGAACATCCGCAACTGCCCCACGGTTCGCGCGCGTTCACCTTCGATTCGCGCGCGCGGCAAGCCCGACTCCGCGACGCAGCGCTCGATCAACGCATCGCCTGCTGCGAGGATGTTGGCCGCGATCGCCTCCAGAAACTCCGCCCGGGCTTCGAGCGTGGTTTCGCGGAAGATATCGAAAGCGGTCCACGCCAATGCACATGCAGCGTCGACGTCTTCGAGCGTCGCGCCGCCGAAGCCCGGCTCCAGACGCTCGCCGCTCGCGGCGTCGATGGCATACGACACGCCGTTCGTTCCGCCTCGCACGCTCTGGCCAATCAGCAAGTTCCCAGCGATGTTCATTTCCATTTCCTCTATGGGGATAACAATGTCAGAAGGTGCCCGGGTAAGCGCCGCCGTCCAGCAGCACATTCTGACCCGTCAGATAACCGGCCTGCGCGCTGCACAAGAAGGCGCAGAACACCCCGAACTCCGCAGGCGTGCCGAAGCGCCCCGCCGGCACGATCTGGCGCTTCGCTTCCAGCGCCGTCTCGTAGCTTTGACCATGCGCGTCGGCCGCTGCCCGCGTCGACTGACGCAAACGGTCGGTTTCGAACAGCCCCGGCAGCAGATTGTTGATGGTCACATTGGCCTGGGCGATACGCTTTTGCCGCGCCAGTCCCGCGATGAAACCCGTCAGCCCCGAGCGCGCACCGTTCGATAGTCCCAGCACGTCGATGGGCGCCTTCACCGCACCCGACGTGATATTGACGATGCGGCCGAAGCCGCGTTCGGCCATGCCGTCCACGGTTGCCTTGATCAACTCGATCGGCGTCAGCATGTTCGCATCGACGGCGGCGATCCAGTCCTCGCGCGACCAGTTGCGAAAATCGCCCGGCGGCGGGCCGCCTGCGTTGTTCACGAGAATGTCGATGTGCGGCGCCGCCGCGAGGGCAGCCGCACGCCCTTCGCGCGTCGTGATGTCGCCGGCCACGGTCTTGACCGTCACCGCGGGATTGAGCGCCCGCAGCGCCTGTGCGGTCGCTTCGAGCGCGTGCTGCGCGCGCGTGATGACGACGTTGGCGCCCTCCGCGACCAGCGCTTCCGCGCAACCTTTGCCCAGCCCCTTGCTTGCCGCGCACACGAGCGCCCAGCGACCTTCGATGTTCAGATTCATCCCGCCTGCTCCTTGATTTAAACGATTGCCGGTTCAGCGCGATCCTGCGACTCCCGCACGCCGCCGCGCGACAGCAGATCATGACGACGCTGATAAAGATTGTGTCGGCCGATTTCGTCGATCGTTCGCACACCCGACAAAGCCATGCTGACGTCGAGTTCGCTTTGCAGTATGTGCAGCATGCGGGTGACGCCGGCCTCGCCCATTGCGCCGAGTGCGTACATGAACGCACGTCCGACCATGGTCCCTTTCGCGCCCAGCGCGAGCGCTTTCATCACGTCCTGTCCGCTGCGAATGCCGCCATCCACCCAGACCTCGATCTTGTCGCCGACCGCCTCGACGATCGCGGGCAATGCTTCGATGCTGGACGGCGCGCCATCCAGTTGCCGCCCGCCGTGATTGCTGACGACGATGGCATCGGCGCCGATCGATGCCGCCATGCGCGCGTCCTCGACGCTCATGATGCCCTTCAGCACGAGCTTGCGATCCCAGTTGCGCCGGATGGCGACGAGATCGTCCCAGCTGAGCGTCGGGTCGAATTGTTGCGCCACCCACTTGCTGATCGCGATGACGTCGCCGCCGCCCTTGATGTAGCCCGCCAGATTGCCGAACGTTTTGGCGCCGCGCAGCGCGCGCAGCATCCAGCCCGGCTTCGACGCGAAATCGAGCAGATTGGAAGCCGTGAGACGCGGCGGAACGGTCATGCCGTTCTTCAGGTCCTTGTGCCGCTGGCCGTTGATCTGCAGATCCAGCGTGACGACGAGCGCCGAACAGCCGGCAAGCCTCGCGCGCTCGATCAGCGACGCATTGAAGCCGCGATCGCGCATTACGTAGAGCTGAAACCAGAACGACGCAGCCGTATGACGCGCGACATCTTCGATCGAGCAGATGCTGACCGTCGACAACGTGAACGGCACGCCGAAGCGCTTTGCAGCAAGCGCGCCGAGCATTTCGCCGTTCGCCCACTGCATGCCGGCGAGGCCGGTCGGCGCGATGGCAACGGGCATGGCCACCCGCTGACCGATCATCGTGCTCGCCGTGCTCCGGCCCTCGACGTTCACGGCCACACGTTGCTGCAGCTTCAGGTCGTCGAACGCGCGGCTGTTCTCGCGGTACGTCCATTCCGAATAGGAGCCGCTATCGACATAATCGTAAAACGCCTTCGGCACGCGCTTCTTCGCCATCAGACGCAAATCCTCGACACACGTAATGACTGACATTCGATCCCTGCACCCTGACTGTCTATCGGTTTGGAAACTGCCTTGATGTGGCTGGTGCGCTTGCTGCCCTTCATTCGGCCGGCTGCACGGCTCCCAGCGCGGCACCCGCTTCATGCTCTTGCGTGACGCTCACCGGCCTGCGCACCATGACCATGTAGGCAACGGCGGACAGCAGCGCGACGGCGGCGCTCACGATCAGTGCGTTCACGAACGAATGCGTGCGGTCCACCACGAGGCCGGTCACGATCGGCGCAGCCGATCCCGCCAGGAAGCCGCCGAAGTTCTGGATGCCGCCGAGCGACGCCACGGCCTGACGCGGCGCGGCGACACTCACGAGCGACCACGCGCCGCCCGAAGCCATGTTCAGGAAGAACATAGCCAGCGAGATGTACGCGATGGCCATCCACGCGGAAGGCGTCAGCGCAGCCGGGACCGTGGCCGCCGCAGCGCCGACGAGTCCCACGCAGATCGGCCACTTGCGGCTCGTGATGGGCGCCATGCCCTTGCTGTAGAGCCAGTCTGCGATATAGCCGCTTCCCACCATGCCGAGCGTGCCGATGAAGTACGGAATCACCACGACCCAGCCCGCGCGCGCGATGCTCATGCCGCGCTCGTGCTCGAGATACGCGGGCAGCCAGGTCAGATACAGCCACACCATGTAGATGACGCCCATGAAGCCGAACAGCATGCCCCACGTCGTGCGTTGCGCGAAGAGATTGCGCCACTGCGCGCCGTTCAGCGGCGCTGCGTTGGGCTCTTCCTGCGCGCCTTCGGCGAGATGGGCCTGCTCGTCGGGCGTCAATTCCACTTCGCTGCGGTTGCGATACACCGCGTACCAGCCGAGCGCCACCAGGATGCCGAACACACCCGTGACGATGAACATTTCGCGCCAGCTGAGAGTCAGCATGAGCGCAGTGAGAATGGGCGGCGCAATCGCGGGGCCGATCGTCGACGAGGCCACGAAAATCCCCGTTGGCGCGCCGCGATCGCGCAGCGCGAACCATTCGCCTATCACCTTCGCGCCGGCAGGAAACTGCGGCGCTTCGCCGATGCCCAGGCACACCCGCGCGAGGAAAAACTGCTGGATGCCGTGTACGAAGCCCGTGCACAGCTGCGCGACCGACCACAGCAACATGCCCGTGCCGAGCATCAGCCGCGCGCCCAGACGATCCAGCAGGACGCCGACGGGCAACTGCGCGAACGCATACGACATCGAAAACGCGGAAAGCAGCAGGCCCATCTGCGACGCGCTCAGTCCCATTTCGCCGCTAATGGTGCTGTTGGCCACCGATAGCGCGCTACGGTCCAGATAGTTGATGCAACCCGCCAGCGTCAAAAAGAAAATGGAAAGGCGCTGGATACGACGCAGCTTCTTGCTCGCCTGCATGTTGAGTGTCTCCGGTTGATTTGTTGGAGTGCCGTCTGCGCGGCACTGAGTCGGTCAGATGCGATCGCGTCAGAGCGACGCTTCCAGCATGTGGCGGTAATCGCTTTCGGACGCTTCGCGGGGATTGGTCTTGTGGCTGTGGTCCTTGAGCGCGCCCTTGATGATGTCGGGGAACATCGCGGGCGTGACGCCCAGTTGCGCGAGGCCCGTCGGCAAGCCGAGCCGCTGCGTCATGGTCCGCACCGACGGCGCCACCTCCGCGCCGTTGCCAAGCCCCATCGCGGTCGCCATGCGGTTGAGCTTGTCCTCGTCGCGCACGGACGGCGCGTGCTGGTTGAATTCGAGCACCGCAGGCAGAAAGATCGCGTTGAGCGTGCCGTGATGCAGGCGCGGATTGATGCCGCCAAGCGAATGACTCAGGCTGTGCACGCAGCCCAGGCCTTTCTGGAACGCGAGCGCGCCTTGCATCGATGCGCTCATCATGTTCAGCCGCGCCACACGGTCGCCCGGTTCGCGCGTCGCGCGCTCGATATGACGCCATGCGCGCCACAGTCCGTCCAGCGCAATGCCGTCGGCGGGCGGATTGAATGCGCTCGCGAGGAAGGTCTCGATGCAATGCGCGATCGCGTCCATGCCGGTCGCCGCCGTCAATGCGGGCGGCAAGCCCAGCGTCAGCTCCGGATCGCAGATCGCCACGCGCGGCACCACGAACGGCGAGATCACGCCGACCTTGCGGCCGTCGTCGAGAATCAGGATGGCGCCGCGGCCCACTTCGCTGCCGGTGCCCGCTGTCGTGGGCACGGCAATCACGGGCGCGGTCTTCGCGGTGATGTTCGTCGCGCCGCCTTCGATCACGGCGAACCGCTGTAGCGGGCCTTCGTGCGTCGCGCAAATGGCCACACCCTTGGCCAGATCGATCGCCGAACCGCCGCCCACGGCGACGATGCCGTCGCAATCGCCCGTGCGATAGGCCGCCACCGCGTCGCGCACGGCAGCCTCGTTGGGGTTCGGCGGCGTGCCGTCATAGATCGCGACGGGCGCGGTGCCGCCAAGCGCGGCGAGCACCGTATCGATGATGCCGGCTGCCCGGACACCTTTGTCCGTGACGATCAATGGCCGCCTGATACCCACTCGCTCGCATTCGCTGCCGAGCAAACGGATGGCGCCATAGTCGAACTGAATTTGCGTGATGTAGTTGATGAGGGACATGGGAATGAGCGTCAGTTATAGTGGCTGTGGGCGCTGCGGCGCCGGGCTCCAACGGCCCATAACCCGACCGTCGCGTTGATGCTGGCGCTTTTTAGACACCGTTTGCAGCCAGTATAAGGAGACGTCTATTTCTCAGTAATTGAGAAGTTTTGATACAGCTATAACTTTTCCTCAACCCAATGACACCGCCGCTCAACTCCATCATTTCCCGCCTCCATCTGAAGCAACTGCGACTGCTAATCGCTCTCGGCGATCACGGCTCGTTGCTGAAGGCGGCGCAGCAGGTGGCGCTCACGCAGCCGGGCGCCAGCAAGGCCTTGCAGGAAATCGAAACGACCTTCGGGACACCGCTGTTCAACCGCACGAACCGGGGACTCGAACCGACGGAAGCGGGACGCTGCGTGATTCGCTATGCGCGCCTGATCCACACCGATCTGTCGCACATGCGTGAAGAGATCGTCGGGATCATGCGCGGCCAGGGCGGCCGCGTGGCCGTCGGTGTGATCATGGGCGCCGTGCCGCTGCTCACCGATGCGATTACGTCGCTGATCGCGCGAAACCCGGAAATTTCAGTCGAAATCGTCGAAGACACGAGCGCGATGTTGCTCAGCCAGATCGACGAAGGCCGTCTCGACCTGGCCATCTGTCGCACGACGATCAGCCAGACGCCGCAGCACTACGAAACCACGCGGCTGCAGGAGGAGACGCTCGCCGTCGTGGCCAATGTGCAGCATCCGCTGCGGCGCGCGAAGAAGGTCAGGCTTCAGGACGCGGCGGAATATCGCTGGGTGGTGTATCGCGCGAACATGCCGATGCGGCTCTTGCTGGAGCGCGAGTTCCGCGAAGCCGACATTCGCTTTCCGATGCATCTGCTCGAAACGACGTCGGCATTCGCCACGCTCGCGCTGCTGCAGAGCAATCCGTCGTTCGTCGCGCTGGTGTCGATCGACGTCGCGCAGTTTTTTGCCAGTCACGGAATGACGTGCATCCTTCCGCTGCATCTTGCTTCGCGTAGCGAGCCTTACGAACTCGTCACCCGAAAAGGCGCGCAACTCTCGCCCGGTGCGAGACAGCTGATCGAAGAGTTGAACGCCAAACATGGCGGCGACGCGTGATGTCGGGTGCCGCACGCCAGCAAGTTGTTGTGCGGGCGCCCTGAGCCCGACCGCGCTCCCGCACCCATCATGAATGACAAGCGCTGCCTCGAAGTGGGCCAGCAGCGATGGCACTCCGTTCGAGCGAGCCTGGCTGGATGCGACCGTCGATGACCGCATCCACGTGGGCGAGCGAACTCAGATCTGCTGTTGACCGCCATCGACAAACAGCTCGATACCGTTCACGAAGCTCGAATCGTCCGAGGCGAGGAACAGCGCGGCGCTCGCGATTTCGCCGGGTTCGCCGAGACGCCCCATCGGGATCTGCGCAGCGAGGTAATCGGCGAGACCCTGGCGCTGCGTGGCGTCGTCGCCCGCCAGATCGAGCAGGCCCGGCGTGCGGGTCGCGCCCGGGCTGATCGTGTTGACGCGGATCTGGCGGTCCTTGAGATCGAGAATCCAGTTGCGTGCGAACGAGCGCACTGCCGCCTTGGAAGCCGAATAGACGCTGAATGCCGCCGTGCCCGCGCTGCCCGCCGTCGAACCCGTGAGAATCACCGACGCCCCCTTGGCCAGCAGCGGCAGCGCCTTTTGAACCGTGAACAGCACGCCCTTCACATTGCGATTGAACGTGTCGTCAAAGTGCTCTTCGGTGATGTTGCCAAACGGCAGCATCGAGCCGCCGCCCGCGTTTGCGAACAGCACGTCCAGACGTCCCTGTTCTTCCTGAATCTGCGCATACAGCGCATCGAGCTCGCCGAGTTGGGTGGAGTCGACGCGTACGCCGGTTGCCTTGCCGCCCGCTTCGCGGATGCTCTTCACGGCGGCATCGAGTTCGGCCTGACGGCGGCCCGTGAGGTAGACGTGCGCACCTTCGGCCGCGAAGCGCTGGGCGGTCGCGAGGCCGATGCCGCTGCTTGCGCCGGTAACGAGTGCGATCTTGTTGTCGAGTGTGCGTGCCATGGTATTGCTCCTTTCGTTTCGTTCAGTGGATGGTTGACGTTCGGTGTTGCGTGCTGCGATGAAAGGAGAATATCGACGGCACCGTCTTTTCGAAATAGAATTGATTGCAATCCAACGTTGCATAAATGAAATGATGAGAACGAATGGCGAGACTGCCTGATTTCGAAGGACTGGCGATGTTCGCGAAGGTCGCCGAGGAGGGATCGTTCGCGGCGGCGGCGCGTGCAATGAGCGTGTCGGTGGCGACGGTCTCGCGCGGCGTGGCCCGCCTGGAGGATCGACTGGGCGCACGGCTTTTCAACCGCACGTCACGCCAGCTGTCGCTCACCGAATTCGGCCGGACGATCTGCGAGAAAGCCGGCGAGATCTACCGGCAAGCCGAGGAGGCCGAAAGTGCGGCGCGCGAGATGTCGCTGCAGCCGCGCGGGCTGGTGCGCCTCGCCGTGCCGATGGCGTTCGGGCTGCGCTGCGTCGCGCCGCTGCTGCCGGGCTTCTTTCGCGCCTATCCGGAGGTGTCGATCGACTTGCATCTATCGGATGCGCCGGTGGATCTGGTCGCGGATGGCTTCGACGCCGCGCTGCGTATTGCCGCGTTGCCGGATTCGTCGCTGGTGGCGCGCCGGCTGTGTGCGGTGACGCAATTCGTGGTGGCGTCGCCGGAGTATCTGCGGCGCGAAGGGCGGCCCACGCATCCGCGCGAGCTGGTGGATCGGCCATGTCTGTCGTACGCGTATCGCGCGCGCAGCGATGTGTGGCGTTTCACGAACGACGCCGGCGACGAGGAAGCGGTGATGCCGACGGGCCCGCTGCGCGTGACGAATTCCGATGCACTGTTGCCCACGCTGCTCGACGGTCTGGCGATCGCCGAGTTGCCCGAGTTCATCGCCGGTGAATATCTGGCCGATGGTCGGCTCGAAGCGATATTGACCGACTGGTCGCTGACGCGAGGCGGCCTCTACTTCGTTACGCCGTCCGCGCGTGCGCGACCCGCGAAGGTCTCGGCGTTGTCCGATTACTTCGCCGAATATCTCTCCGATCCAACCTGGCGATGGCCGAAATGATGTGCTCGCGGATTGGATCAGCCCGCTCGACCAGATGCCCGTGCTTCCCCGTCCTGCGCCGGTCGAAAGGACGAAAGCATGGATGTTGCGCGTTACCTGGTCATGTAGCGAGTGAGCCAGCGCTAACCGGGTCGCGACGAACGCTGCAGGCCTTCTTCAGTGATGTACCGAACAGCAACCACAGCGCGAGCGACCCCGTCGATACGGTGCCCAGCACGAGAAATGCCGCCGCGTAGCCGAAGTGCTGTGCAAGCATGCCGCCCAACGCGGGACTCAGCGCGGCACCCATGCCCTGCACCGTCATCACCACGCCCTGCCCCACGTTCACGCGGCCCGTGCCTTGCAGCAGCCGCACGATGAGCGCCGGAACCGCCACGCTTTGCAGCCCCGCACCGATGCCGTCCAGAACCTGGACGGGCCACACGCCCCAGGCCGAGATAAACAATGCCGCGACCAGACCGCGCAATGGCAGCGCGAGAAAGATGAGCAGGATGACGCCCCAGTAGCCGAGCCGCTGGATCAGCCGGTTCGCGATGCACGCGACGGCAATCATCACCAGTTGCGCGACGACGATGGTCTGCGCAGTGAACGCGCTTGGATTGCCCTTGTGCGCGGCAACGACGGCAAGACCATAGAGCGGCAGCATTGCCGCATTGCCGAGGTGAAACATCGCGAGCGCGGCGGCCAGCAGCAACAGCGGACGGCAGGTCACGAGTACGCGAAAGCCGCTCACGCGCTCTTGCTGATGTGCGGACGACCCCGAGGCGAGGCCGCGCGCGCGGTCGTGATCGATGGCATCGCGGCGGATCAGCAGCGTCGAGATGACCGTCAACGGACCGAAGCCGCCCGTCAGCGCGAAGATCGCGCCGAATCCATACCGCCAGCCGAGCCACCCCGACAGCGTCGCACCCACGACATTGCCCGCGTGATTGGCCACCTGATTGGTAATGCCGACATTCGGATCCCGCAACAACGGATTTCCGGACTGCACTGTGGGCCGCGCAAGAAACCGCTCAACACACCTTGAGACAACACGCGACAGCGTTGTCTCAATCGCTATCGCGCTTGAGCACGCCGCCAATCCAACGCTCTTCCGAAGCCATGAGATGCGCGCGCATCGCGGTTTGCGCAGCGATCGGGTCGCCCGACTGCAATGCCCGCAGGATCTCCTCATGTTCCCGCACCGCATCGGTCCATGTCTTCGCGCTTTCCGTGTGACCCCGCATCGCTGCCGCAATGGGATCGTGGCGGCTATCGAACAGTTCGCCCACAAAGCGCGCGAGCACCGAATTGCCGGCGGCCTCCGCGACCAGCATATGAAACTGCCGGTCGGCGTCGACGGGCGTCTTGCCGAGCGCGGCGAGCCTGCGCATCCGGTCAACCGTTCGCTTCAAGCGGCCAGCCATGGCAGCCGTCATATGTGCAGCAGCAAGTGCCGCGACACTGCCTTCAATGGCCGCGCGAGCCTGCATCAGTTCGGATGGACTGTCGCCCAGCGCGCCAACAGCGCTCTCCTCGTCAGCGCCCGTATCGCGCACGTAGACACCCGAACCCATCCGGATTTCGACGCGGCCATCAATCTCGAGCGCAATCAACGCCTCGCGCAATGAAGGACGCGACACGCCGAGTCTCAAGGCCAGTTCGCGCTCGGCCGGCAAACGCTCGCCGACTGGGAATTCGCCCTGGCGGATCAGCGTAAGGATCTCCGCTGCGACGGATTGGTAAAGCCGCTTGGGCTCTTGTGATTTCATAAACGGCCAGCGTCCGATTCACAGAAAACGCCAGGAACGGCGTCGTGGCGAAGTCTAGCAGCGGCCAATGCGGCCGCGCAAACGACCCCGTACACAAAGACTATCCAATATTGGTAAGGGCAGTTCGAAAATTTCAAACTGGATTGACCAATCGGCGAAATTGCGCTTTAATGTTTTGCAACTGGACTGACCAGCACCGCCAGGTCAGCCGTCACAGGAGACACGATGAGCACGCCTCTGAGCCGGCCCGGACCAACCGGCAAGCCGAACAGTCACGCCTGGAAGGGAGAGATCCTGCGGCTCAATGGGATTCGGAAGCAGTTTCCCGGCGTCATCGCGCTTGACGGCATCAACCTCGACCTGCATTGCGGCGAAGTCCATGCCATTTGCGGCGAAAACGGCGCAGGCAAATCGACGCTGATGAAAATCATCAGCGGGCAGTACCGTCCGGATGGAGGGACCATCCTCTATCGAGGCGAGCAGGCGAATTTCCGCTCGACATCCGATGCGCAGGCGGCGGGCATCGCGATCATTCATCAGGAACTGAACCTCGTTCCCGATCTTTCCATCGCCGAAAATCTCTTTCTGGCGCGTGAACCCAAGCGCGGTCCCTTCATCGACAGGCGCAGGCTCAATGCCGACGCCAAAGCATGTCTCGCCCGCATCGGCTTATCCATCGCGCCCACCACAAAAGTCGGCGCGCTGTCCATCGCGCAGCAGCAGATGGTGGAAATCGCCAAGGCTCTGTCGCTCGACGCGCAGGTCCTGATCATGGACGAACCCACCTCGTCACTGACCGAGTCCGAAACCGTCCACCTCTTTCGCATCATCAAGGAGTTGCGAGCCCAGGGGGTGGCGATTCTCTATATTTCGCACCGGCTCGACGAGATGGCAGAAATCGTCGACCGCGTGACGGTGTTGCGCGATGGCCGGCACATCTCGACCGACAATTTCGCGGCGCTCACCATCAACGATGTCGTCGCGCGCATGGTCGGCCGCTCGCTCGACGATGCCTATCCGCAACGGCAGTCGGTGCCGACCGACGAGGTGTTGCTGAGCGTCGACGGCCTGCAGCGCGAAGCGGTGTTCGGGCCGCTTTCATTCGAGCTGCGCAAGGGCGAAATTCTTGGCTTCGCCGGCCTGATAGGCGCGGGCCGCACCGAGGTCGCGCGCGCCATTTTCGGTGCCGACCCGCTCGACAGCGGCACGATCTGGCTGCACGGCGAGCCGGTCACGATTCGTTCGCCGCGCGAGGCGATTCGCCACGGTATTGCTTATCTGTCGGAAGACCGCAAGAAAGAAGGCCTCGCGCTCAGCATGCCCGTTGCCGCCAATGTCACGCTCGCGAATGTTCGCGGTATCGCCTCGCGCGCCGGATTCCTGCGGTTCAACGAGGAAGCGCGCATCGCCGCACGCTACGTGCAGGAACTCGCGATCCGCACGCCTTCCGTCAATCAGGTCACGCGCAACCTTTCCGGCGGCAACCAGCAAAAGGTCGTGGTTGGAAAGTGGCTATATCGCGGCTCGAGAATCCTTTTCTTCGACGAACCCACGCGCGGTATCGACGTCGGAGCGAAGTTTGCCATTTACGGGTTGATGGACCGGCTTGCTGCCGATGGCGTGGGCGTCGTGCTGATCAGTTCGGAGCTTCCCGAACTGCTCGGCATGACAGACCGGATCGCCGTGTTTCATGAAGGCCGCATCGCCGCGATTCTTCAAACGGATCAAACCAGTCAGGAGGAGATCATGCGCTACGCGTCGGGGCAAACCTATGCTTGAAATGACATCAGATCGTTCCCAGGCGGCCGACCGGTCCGCGCAGCAGCGGCGGCGTGAACTCATCCAGAAATTTGCGGCGTTGGGCAGCCTTGTGATTCTCGTGATTGCATTTTCGGTTACGAGCCAGGCGTTCTTTTCGGTCGACAATCTGATGACGGTCGGTCTACAGGTCACGTCGATCGCCTATCTCGGTGTGGCAGCGACCTGCGTGATCATCACGGGCGGCATCGATCTTTCAGTCGGCTCGGTGCTCGCGCTCGCCGGCGTCTGCGCGACGCTGCTTGCGAAAGCGGGCGCGCCCGTTCCCGTTGCGATGCTGGCCGGCGTGATGGTGGGCGCGATGTGCGGCCTCATCAACGGCATCTGCGTCACGCGAATGGGCTTGCCGCCGTTTATCGCCACGCTCGGCATGATGCTGGTTGCGCGCGGGATGGCGTTGCAGATCACAGGCGCACGTCCCGTGTCAGACCTCGGTGAAGCGTTCGGCGAACTCGGCAATGGCGCCCTCTTCCGCATCTCTCACATCGGCGCGGACGGTTTTCCCGACACGACATTCCCCGGCATACCGTATCCCGTCGTCATCATGGTCGTGCTGTTCGTCGTCGTCTCTATTCTGCTTTCGAGGACGTCGCTCGGCCGGCACATCTACGCGGTCGGGTCCAACGCGGAAGCAGCCAGGCTTTCGGGCGTCAATGTGCAGGGCGTCAAGCTCTTTACGTATGTGCTTTCCGGCGCACTGGCGGGCGTGACGGGCTGCGTGCTGATGTCCCGGCTCGTGACCGGGCAGCCGAACGAAGGGGTGATGTACGAACTCGATGCAATCGCGAGTTCGGTGATTGGCGGAACGTCGCTGATGGGCGGCGTCGGCACGATTTCCGGCACCGCCATTGGCGCGTTCGTCATCGGGGTGCTGCGCAACGGCCTCAACATGAATGGGGTTTCGAGCTTCATCCAGCAGATCATCATCGGTGTGGTGATTCTCGGCACGGTCTGGATCGATCAGCTTCGCAACCGCAAACGGTAGGCACGGCGCACTGGGCAGTCAGGAGAAGTTCAACCACTAAAGACAGGAGCGAGACATGAAGAAGTTTTCCATACTGGCTGTATCGGCCATGCTCTGTGCGGCATTCAGCACGGGCGCCTTCGCGGCGGGCGGCGAGATTGCCGTGATCGTGAAGACGGTCAATTCGAATTACTGGCAGAACGTGCAGAAAGGCGCCAACGCCGCCCTGGGCGATGCAAAGGGCTACACGATGACATTCCAGGGCCCCGCCGCCGAGTCCGACATCACCGACGAAGTCAACATGGTCGTGAATGCCGTGAACCGGCACGTCGCGGGCATCGTGCTCGCGCCTTCCGATCCGGATGCGCTCGTGCCCGCGATCAAGCAGGCGTGGAATGCGCATATCCCCGTCGTGATCATCGACTCGGCCATTTCTGATTCCGGCAAGCCCTACTATCAGTCGTTCCTCACGACCGACAATGAGAAGGCGGGCGAGTTGTGCGCCAAAGCGCTCATCGATCGTGTCGGGCAAACCGGCAAGATCGCGATTATGTCTTACGTGCCCGGTGCAGGCTCGGAAGTGAGCCGCGTGGGCGGGTTCCGGAAATACATCGAGAGCCACTCGAAGCTGCAGATCGTCGGGCCGTACTACTCGCAGTCGCAGATGGCGATGGCCTTGAACCAGACGACTGACGTGCTGTCCGCCAATCCCGACCTGAAGGGCATCTTCGGCGCGAACGAGCCGACAGCGGTTGGCGTGGGCCGTGCGCTCAAGCAGTCGGGCAAGGCGGGCAAGCTCATCGCGATCGGCTTCGACGGCAACGAGGATCTGCAAGGGTTTGTGCGCGACGGCACGGTGCAGGCCATTGCCGTGCAGGGATCGTGGCAGATGGGACACAAGGGCATCGAGACGGTTATCGGCGTGATCGAGCACAAGCCGGTGCCAAAGCTGGTCGATACGGGCGTCGTCATGGTCGACAAGCAGAACCTCGATTCGCCGCAAGCGAAGAACGTCCTCTACTGAACAACCATGCCCAATCGTGACGGTCCCGCAGCGTCGCAGGCGCGCCGCGGGTCCGGTCGACGGCACGAAACATAACGCGGCGCTTCCTATTCGTTTATGAAGGCAAACGCAAAACGCACCTTGCCGCGCGGCGGCCTGTCGATGACCGCGCTTGGCCTCGGCTGCTCCCAGTTCGGCGGGCTCTACCGGCCGATGGCGGCCGCCGAGGCGGCCGCGCTAGCCGATGCAGCCTGGTCGGCCGGACTGCGTTACTTCGATACGGCGCCGTACTATGGCTACACGCTTTCCGAGCGGCGCGTCGGACAAGCGCTGGGCTCGCGCGAGCGCGCCGCCTACACGCTGAGCACCAAGGTGGGCAGGCTGATGCGCCCCGACGCGAGCGTCAAACCCGGCGACGACAACTGGGCCGAGCCGCTGCCGTTTCGTCCGGTGTACGACTACAGCTATGACGGCATCATGCGCTCGTACGAAGACAGCCAGCAGCGTCTCGGGCTCGCGCGAATCGACGTGCTGTACGTACACGACATCGGCCGCCTGACGCACGGTCCGCAGCACCTGCATTACTGGACGCAACTCACGGATGGCGGCGGCTTTCGCGCGTTGCTCGCGCTGCGTTCGAGCGGCGACATCGGAGGGATCGGCCTCGGGGTCAACGAATGGGAAGTTGCCGCCGACGCGTTGAATGAAGTCGAGCTCGATGTAATTCTGCTTGCGGGCCGCTACACGCTGCTGGAGCAGACCGCGCTCGAACCGTTGCTCGATGTGTGTCTGCGTCTGAAGACCGCAATCGTTGTCGGCGGGGTGTTCAACTCAGGCGTGCTGGCCGGCAACGGCAAGTTCAACTACGCAGATGCCCCCATTGAAGTCATTGCCAAGGTAAACCGGTTGTCGGCTTTGTGCGAGCGTTTCGAGGTGCCGCTGCCCGCCGCTGCGCTGCAATTCCCTTTCGCGCATCCAGCCGTGGTGTCGTGTGTCGTCGGTGCCCGTAGCACTTTACAGCTCGAGCAAAACATTGCGTGGCTCGAACAGACGATACCGGCGGACTTCTGGGCCGCGCTGCGTCGTGCCCATCTTGTTGGCGCGCAGGTGCCGCTGCCCGAGTGGCGGCCATGACTCGCCCGTCTGTCTTTTGCGTTCGCGCGGCGAACGCCTGGCCTGTTTTCCCGCTCATGAGGATATCGATATGCTTAGCGTGATATGCGAATCTCCCGGCGTGCTTCGCGCGCACCAATCTGATGTGCCCGAACGCAAACCCGGAGAAGTGTTGTTGCGCGTGAGCCGGGTCGGCATCTGTGGCACCGACCTCCATATATTTACCGGCAACCAGCCGTACCTCCAATATCCGCGCGTGATGGGCCACGAACTCTCCGGCGTCGTCGTCGAAGCGGATGGCGATTCGGGACTCGCGACGGGCGACGGTGTGTACGTCATGCCCTATCTTTCGTGCGGAACATGCATCGCCTGCCGCCAGGGCAAGACCAACTGTTGCGTGAACATCAAGGTGCTCGGCGTACATCGCGACGGTGCGATGACGGAGTATCTGAGCGTGCCTGCCCAGTTCGTCCACAAGGCAGAGGGCGTCTCGCTCGACCAGGCGGCAATGCTCGAATTCCTCGCCATCGGCGCGCACGCGGTACGGCGCGCGAACGTCCAGACGGGACAACGGGTGCTCGTCGTGGGTGCCGGTCCGATCGGCATGGCGGCCATGATCTTTTCGAAGCTGCGCGGCGGCGACGTCGTGTGTCTCGATACGCGCGCTGACCGGCTCGCGTTCTGCAGTTCGCAACTCGATGTGAGCGCCGCCGTCCCCGTCGGCCCCGACGACGCAGCGCAGCTGTCGTCGTTGACGAACGGGGAATTCTTCGATGTGGTTTTCGACGCAACCGGCAACATCGACGCGATGAACCGCGGTTTCGGCTTTGTCGCGCATGGCGGGACCTACACGCTGATTTCGATCGTGCCCGGCCAGGTCGCCTTTTCGGACCCGGAGTTCCACAAGCGCGAGACGACCTTGCTCGCGAGCCGCAACGCGACAGCCGCCGACTTCGAAACGGTGCTCGAGGCGATGCGCGCCGGCCAGATTCCGGACCGTGCGCTCAACACGCACCGCATGCGCCTTGCCGACGTGCCCGAGGCATTTCCGCGTCTGCTGGAGCCGGAGCAGACGGTCGTGAAAGCGCTGGTCGAATGCTGAGCGAAGTGGCCGGGCAATCGGGATCGAACTCATGAGTGCACCCATACTTCAATTCGGCACCAGCCGCTTCCTTCTTGCGCATGTCGCGCTCTTTGTCTCCGAAGCGCTGGAACGCGGCGAAGCGATGGGCGGCATCAGCGTCGTGCAGACGACGTCGAACCCGTCGAGCCGCGCGCGGATCGATGCGCTTTCACACGCGGATCACTACCCCGTACATATCAGAGGTCGCGACGGGGGCGAAGTGGTGGACCGGGTGATCGAATGCCGCGCGGTGCGCGACGCGTGGGCGACCGATACCGATTGGGCCGTGATCCGTCGCGCCGTGATCGAGGACGTGCGCGTGATCGTATCCAACACCAGCGATTCCGGTTATCAACTCGATGAGCGAGACACGGCCGACCTGCTTTCGAACGATGCGCTCGTCCCGCACAGTTATCCGGCGAAGCTGCTGATGTTGCTGATCGCTCGCTGGCGTGAGCGCCCGCAGCACGGCGTATCGATCTATCCGTGCGAACTCGTCGAGAGAAACGGCGATACCTTGCGCGATATCGTGGTTGGTATGGCCCGGCAGTGGTTGCTGCCCGAATCTTTTATCATTTATCTGCAGGAGCACTGCGTCTGGGTGAATTCGCTTGTCGACCGTATTGTTTCCGCGCCCATTCATCCCGTAGGCGCGGTCGCGGAGCCGTATGCGCTATGGGCGATTGAGCGGCGTGAAGGAATGGAACTTCCATGTACACACGAGCAGATCGTGCTCACCAATGACCTGCAGCGTTATGCACAGCTCAAGCTCTATCTTCTGAATCTCGGTCATACGTGGCTTGCCGATCAATGGCTCAGCGAGAACCGCACATCAGAACAAACGGTCCTGCAGGCGATGAACGCAACGCGCGTGCGCGATGACCTGGAGATGGTGTGGCACGACGAGGTGCTGCCCGTCTTCGGCGCGATGGGGCTGCAAAGCGAGGCTGAAGCTTATATCGATAGCGTTCGCGAACGATTCCTGAATCCCTTTCTCGCGCATCGCCTTGCCGATATCGCCGTCAATCATCGTGAGAAGGTCAGGCGCCGGATAGTGCCGCTCGTCGAAATGGTCGATTCGCTGTCATTGCCCGTCGTACAGCCGCAGTTGCGTAAATTGCTGATGGCGAACGGTCTGCAATTCGACGGCAAAGACATAGCGGCCTCGTGAAAGATGAGCCCTCATCGTTCCGCTTTCTGACCGGTCCTGACAGCGGATAGCAATCAAGGTAGAGACTCAGATGGGCGCTTGCGCGCCGCCATCGCTCGGTCCGCTCGTCCAACGCAGCCAGCTCTTGCGATCGGGCGAGCGCACCTTTTGCCCCGCCATCCTTTCTCGCGGCGGCCTTCCGGCCCTTCCGCGGTCGCGACCAGAAACTTCAGCCGACCTTTTGCGCCCGCCGACCATAAGCAATCGTACCGTTCGCGTCTTATCCAGGCCAAGTATGTCGACTGCCAACACATGCGCAACCCGAACGACCGTTCCCAATTTCGACGGCCCAACGCTCAGTCGTATACCCGGTTGCCATACGTTTTTTTCCATGAAACACTGGGCCGCATCTGCTGTGCCGGATTTGATTCCGATATACCGGACAATCAGCAAAATGCGTGACGCGTCAGTTTGCATGCCGGATTGTCGCGACGTCCCCGCCAGTCGCGGGCTATTCCAACGATGGAGTCTTTTTCCAAGGTCGAAAATGAAACTGTTCAAAGAAAGCATGAGGTTCGCCTGCTTGTCCGCCGTCGTTGGGCTACTTGCGCTGACCGGTTGCACGAAGGTCGCGACGCCCGGCCAGGACGCCGCGACGGGCTCGACCTTGCAGGCCGTCCTGCAACGCGGCACGCTGCGTGTCGGTGACTGCCTGACTTTCGCGCCATTTGGCTTCTACGACAAGAACGGGCAGCCGGACGGCTACGACGTCGATCTCGCGAAGGAACTGGCGAAGCAAATGGGCGTGAAGCTCGAGGTGGTCAACACCACGAGCGCGAACCGTATTCCGAATCTGCAGACTGCCAAAGTGGACGTGGTCTTCTGCAACTTCACGCGCAATCTCGAACGGGCGAAGGAAATCGCCTTTACCACACCCTATGTCGTCGCGAGCGAGGCGCTGCTCGTCAAGAAGAGCAGCGGCATCCAGTCGGTCAAGGACATGGCAGGCCATACCATCGCAACGGTCAAGGGTTCGACGAACGGCGACGAAGTTCGCGCGCTCGGAATCCCCGTGAAGATCCAGGAATACGACAGCTCGGAAGCCGCCATCCTCGCTGTCAAGCAAGGCCAGGCAGACGCGATGATCGAGGACAACAACTTCCTCGCCTATCAGGCGAAGCTGGACCCGGACCTGACCGTCACCAACGAAGCCCTCGTGCCGCTCGAATACAACGCGTTCGGCGTGAAGGCAGGCGATCAGGTCTGGCAGAACTACCTGAACCTGTTCCTGTTCAACATCAACGCGTCGAAGCTCAATGCGCAGCTGTACACGAAGTGGTTCGGCGTCCCGCCCCGCTATCCGCTGAACCCGCAGTTCTGAATCCGACCACGATCCGCTCGTGATCGCGCGACACGACAGCAGTCCGACTTCGCGAAGGAATGGCAATGAGTTACCAATGGCTCACCTTGTGGGGCTATGTGCCCGAGTTCATTCAGGCAGCGTGGCTCACGTTGCAGGTCACGTTGCTGGCGTTTTGCGTCGCGCTGATTCTCGGCCTGCTGACGGCGCTCGCGGGCGCTTCGCGCGTTGCGCCGCTACGCGTCGTGGCGCGCGGCTATGTCGAGCTGATCCGCAATACGCCCGTGCTCCTGCAGATTTTCATTGTGTTCTTCGGCTTGCCCTCGCTCGGTGTGAATATGAGTGCGTATACGGCAGGCGTGATTGCGCTCGGCGTCAATGTGGGCGCGTATATGGCGGAAGTTTTCCGTGCGGGGATTCAGTCGGTGCCGCGCGGACAGATCGAAGCCGCTGGCATCCTCGGCCTTGGACGTTCGCAGATCTTCACCGAAGTGGTGTTGCCGCAAGCGGCGCGGGCCGTGTATCCCGCGATCGTCAATAACCTGATCCAGCTGCTGCTCGGCACGTCGCTGCTGTCCGCCATTGCGTTGCCCGAACTGACGGGCACGGCGACCGTGATCAATGCACGCACGCTGCTCTACATCCAGACGTTCGCGATCACGCTGATCGCGTATCTGATCCTGAGCAACTGCCTGTCGTGGATCGCGGAACAGATCGGCGCTCGCGTGTTCCATCCGCCGCTGGTGATGAAGCAGCATACGCGCAGGCGGCTCTTCCTGATTCCGCGTCAGGCGGGACGCAACTGAACCCGCAACTGAATCCGCACCCGGGGTTTCGAAGAGGACACGATCCATGTCAACCGAATTGCTGACGACCAGCCTGTCGATCCTGCTTCAAGGACTGGTCACAACCTTGCTGCTGTCGGCGGCGTCGATTGTCGGCGGCACGCTGATCGGCCTGCTCGCCGCCGTATTGCGATCGTTCGGACCGTGGGGCACGGCGCGCGCCGCGAAGCTCTATACCGAGCTGTTTCGCGGCACCCCCGTGCTCATCACGCTGATGTTCATCTACTTCGGGGTGTCGTACTTCGGCTATGCGATCGATGTATTCGCCGCGGGCGTCATCGGGTTGAGCGTGTACCAGGGGGCGTACATCGCCGAAGTGTTCCGCTCGGGTATCGAGGCCGTGCCGAAGGGCCAATGGGAAGTCTCGCAGATTCTCGGCCTCAGCAAAACGCAGACGTTCTTTTCCGTCGTTTTGCCGCAGACGGGCAAGATCGTGCTGCCGCCGCTGATCGGCCAGTATCTGTCGCTGATCAAGGACACGTCGATCGTCAGCATGATCGGCATGTCCGAGCTGATGCATGGCGGCCAGGCCATCGTCGATCGCGTCGGCAAGCCGGTCGAAATCTATGGGCTCGTCGCGTTGCTGTATTTCGTCGTGTGTTTCCCGCTGTCGCAGTGGGTGCGCCACCATGATCGTAGGAGCCTGTTGTCATGACCACATCCATCGGGTCCAAGCCTGTCATCAATCTGAGCGGTGTCAGCAAGTCCTTCGGCGCCACCAAGGTGCTCAAGGAAATCAATCTCCACGTGCGGCCGGGTGAAGTGCTCGTGTTGATCGGCGCATCCGGTTCCGGCAAAAGCACGGTGCTGCGCATCATGGCCGGCCTCGAAACCGCCGATTCCGGCGAAGTCTGGGTCAACGAAGTCCCGCTGCACGATGCGCGCCGCGCGAAGGAAATTCGCGGTCACGTCGGCATGGTGTTCCAGCAGTTCAATCTGTTTCCGCACAAGACCGCACTCGGCAACGTGACGCTCGCGCTGATCAAGGCGCGCAAGATGAGCCCCGCCGACGCGCGCAAACGCGCCATGGATGTGCTCGATCGCGTGGGCCTCGCCGATCGCGCCGAACACTATCCGAGCCAGTTATCGGGCGGCCAGCAGCAGCGTGTGGCGATTGCGCGGGCGCTAGCCGTCGAGCCGGGCATCATGTTCTTCGACGAAGCGACGTCGGCGCTGGATCCGGAACTCGTCGGCGAAGTGACGGAGGTGATGCGCGGACTCGCGCGCGACGGCATGACGATGGTCGTCGTCACGCATGAAATGGGCTTCGCGCGGAAAACGGCGGACCGCGTCGTGTTCATGGACAAGGGTGTCATTGCCGAACAAGGCGAGCCGGAGCAGATCTTCGTGATGCCGCAGAACGAACGGACGAAGCAGTTCCTGCACCGCGTGCTCGATCATTGAGGTACGGCATAGAGTGGCACACGGGCCTGCGACGGGTGCTGCCGCGAATCGCACCGCGAGCACGCCCCATGTCCGCTAAACCCGCGAACGCATGAACGACGAAAAACAAACTGCGATCCCTATCGCCCACGGAGTCGACCGAATGTCAGCACCAGAATCGTCACGGGCCCGGGGCGTGGACCGCGTGATCGGCATTTTCAAGCAGCTGCATATTGCGCGGCGTCCGCTGACGATGCGCGAACTGATTGAAACAACGGGCGCGCCGCGCTCGAGCGTCTATGAGCTGGTCACGATTCTCGCCGAAGCAGGATGGCTCGAAACCGCCGCCGACGGCAGCGTGTTTTTCGGGCGCGAGATGCATTACTACGGCGCCGACTATGCGATGCACAACGATCTCATCAGCCGCGCGCACCAGACGATACTCGGGCTCGTGCGCAAGTACGATGAGACCGCACAGCTGTGCATGCTCGAAGGCGACAAGTACACGGTGGTGCTGTCGGAGAACAGCGCGCGGCCGTTCAACATTACGTCCGATATCGGCGTGAAGGTGCCGATACCGTGGACGGCGACGGGCCGTCTGTTGCTCGGGCATCTGACCGACGAAGACGTCCACGCATTGATTCCCGACGAAGACTACTTGCTCGATGACGGCCGCCGCATCGCGTTCGATGACTTCATGCGGGATGTGCGCCATGCCGCGGCGCAGGGCTACTGCTGCACCGAGGGCCTGTCGATGTCGTTCCGGCTTTGCATGGCCGCGCCCGTGCGTGACCGCACCGGCCTGCCGATCGCGGCCCTGTGCTTCATGACAGCTCGCGATACCGACCCCAACAAGCGTGCGGCCATGCTCGACGATCTGATCGCGTCCGCGAAATCGCTATCCCAGCCGCTGATGCGCACATAGACGCGTTGCACGCGATGCTGCATCACGAGATGCTGACGGCTGGATCGAACCCCAAATCGTTTCGATGGCGCGAATCACGAAATTGCGCACTTTGCCACTCGCGTCACCTCACACGGCCAAATAATGACGGATGCATGCTGAAGGAAGTCGGCATAGCGGGTTGACGCTCATCCGCGGCTGACCGATATTGGCCAATCTGCCGGTAGTCGTATCGATTCCTCCTACTTTTGTTGGGAACGGCGTTAGCTGTCGATCGCGATACGAACCGTAGCGTCGCGACAATCGCTGCGAGCAAGACCGATGCAGTGTCTGCGTTCTTAATCGGGGGACATTGAATGATGGGCGCACAAACCGCTCGTGCCCTGCTTTTCCCGGCGACCTGCGAGCGTTGTGGGGGCCGGTTTTCTGAACGGGTGAACTTCTGCCCGCGATGCGGAACGCGGACGCTGCACGCGCCCGACAAACGCGTGCCCGCGAAGAAGCCCGGCATGGCGGCCCGCATCGGGCTATGGGGTTCACGGTCGACATCTCCGTCGGAATCAGCCGGTCCTGGCGCCGACCCGCGCTCGCCTGCAGCGCCGGTGCGCGCTGCCGCCCGTCGCGGCTGGAAAGCGGGCATAGCACTGATGCTTGTGACCCTGCTCGCGGTGGCCGTCACACTGCTGCTCTCGCACCGGCGCGACGACTCCACCGGCCACGATCGACAAGAAGCATCAACTTTCGTGCAAGGCAGCGTCACGGCAGATGGCGCGAGCCCGCGGTTGCAGGGGGCGGCGGCATCGGCAGCCGGCGATCTCACGGCACCAGCGCAGAGCCATACAGTCGCGTCGATTCCTCCCTCGGAGTCAGCGCCGTCGGCTGCTGCAACGACGCAGAACTCTCAATCGCCGCCCTCGCATTCGGAGCGTGAACCCATCTCGTCGTCCGAACCGGCCGCAAGCCCCCGGAGCGGCAGCAGCAAAAATCAGAGACTGATGACACTTGCCCTTGCACGAGCTCGCACCGGGCTCGAGAAGAACGACCTGCGAATGGCCCGATCGGGCGTCTATTGGGCGCTTTCGTTGGAGCGCGATAACAGCGAAGCGCTCATGTTGAAACAGCAGTTGCTCTCGCGTGAAAGGGGGCGCGCATCGCCGTCAGACGCGGCCCCTGGGCCCGCCGCGGGCGCAGGAGCAGATTGAGGCAAACCACCGCGGCAAGCGGTGCAAGTTCGGCTAGTATGGTTGTTCAAACACCAGGATGTTCGACGTCACCCGCTATCGCGGCGTCGGCGCGTCGTGACGGATCAGCTCGCGGCGTTTCAGCTCGGCCCAGAATTCAGCGGGTATCTCGGTCCGGAAGGTCCGCAGGTTGTCTTCGAGTTGCGCGACCGTACGCACTCCCGGGATGTTGGTCGGGATCGCAGGATGACCAAGAACGAATTGCAGTGCAGCGGCTTTGAGCGGCACGGAATAATCCCGGCATACCTGCTCCATCTTGCGCACGCGTTCCAGAATGGCTTCGGGCGCGGGCGCGTAGTTGTATTTGGCACCGGGCACCGCGCCCGTCGCGAGAATCCCGCTGTTGTAGCCGCCCCCGAGAATGACCGACACCCGTCTTGCTTCACACAGCGGCAGAAAGCCATCCAGCGCGTCCTGCTCGAGCAAGGTGTAGCGGCCGGCCAGCAGCAGGCAGTCGAAATCCTGCCTGCGGATCGCTTCGTGCGCGACCTGCCATTCGTTGACACCCAGCCCCACCGCCTTCACCACGCCTTCGTCGCGAAGCTTCAGCAGTGCTTTCGACGCACCCGCCATCGCCGCTTCGAACATCTCGGGCTGGCGCTCTCCATGCGTGAACACATCGATGTCGTGGATCAACGCAATATCGATGTGCTCCAGCGCCAGACGTTGCAAACTGTCTTCGATCGAACGCATCGTGCCGTCGTAGCTGTAATCGAAAACATTTTCAAACGGCAGTCCGTCGACCCACGGGGCGAAGTCGATGTCGGCGCGCTTGCGCGGCTTGAGCAGGCGCCCAACCTTGGTGGACAGCACAAACTCGTCGCGCGGATACCAGCGCAGCCCCTGCCCGCAGCGTGCTTCGCTCAAGCCATGACCGTACATCGGCGCGGTGTCGAAGTAGCGTACGCCCGCGTCCCACGCCGCCTTGATCAAGGCCGCCGAATCTTCTTCGCTGATCGGCCTGAAGATATTGCCGATCGGCGCGGCGCCGAAGCCCATCACCGTTGTTTCGAGCCCCGAACGCGGCCACTTGCGCTTTGCTACCGGATTCATTTTTCTTCCCTTTCACGAGTGATGTTGCGCGTTTCCTGATCGGCCCATACGCGCCGTCACTTGACCTTCGCCGCAGCCGCGAGCTTGCGCACGCCCTCTTTCGCATCCTCATTGGAGTTCATGAAATTCGTCACGACGTCGCTGATCGCGCCAGCCGTGACGGGCGACTGAAGCTCGCCAAAGGCGAGCGAAGGCAGGAACCCACCCGTCTTGATCGTCGCCTGCTCGTCCGCGCGCGATTTCTTCGCGCAGCTGTCGAACTTGTCCATCGGCACATCCAGCCTGACGGGAATGGATCCCTTGTAGAGACTGAACTGCTGCTGGAAGTCGACCGACATGATTGTTTTGGCAAGCGCAAGCTGTCCCGGCGTTGCAT
Organism: Paraburkholderia bengalensis; assembly: GCF_037126505.1. Classification (NCBI taxonomy): domain Bacteria; kingdom Pseudomonadati; phylum Pseudomonadota; class Betaproteobacteria; order Burkholderiales; family Burkholderiaceae; genus Paraburkholderia; species Paraburkholderia bengalensis. The sequence continues at coordinate 2,957 of NZ_JACFYJ010000018.1, read as the reverse complement.
CCTTTTTGCCGTTCTGCTGGAAGAACACGAATGCATCCGCCGTGTACGTGTAGGCATTCGCCGTACCGGGCGCGGCTGCGCAGATATAGTCGACATCCGCCTTCTTGTTCGCGTTGGCGAACTCGCCCTTGGCCCAGTCACCCATGAACTGCATGCCGCCCGAGCCGGAAATCACCATCGCCGTGGCCAGATTCCAGTCGCGGCCGTGGTAGCCCTTGTCGAAGTATGTCCGGATCTTCTGGACGGTCTCGAACACCTGAATCATTTGCGGCGACGTCAGCGTTTTCTGATCGAGATCGACGAGGGCTTTGCGATAGAAGTCCGCGCCCTGCGACAGCACGACCGTCTCCCAGATGGTCATGTCCTGCCACGGTTGACCACCGTGCGCGACGGGCGTGATGCCCGCGGCGCGAAACTTGTCGGCGAGCGCGAAGAACTCAGGCCATGTCGTCGGCGGCGTGCCGCCCACCTTGTCGAGATCCGCCTTGTTGATCCACAGCCAGTTGATCCGATGCACGGAAAACGGCGCGGCGACATAGTGACCGCCAGCCTTCACGTCACTATCGATCTGCGTGGGCGTATGCGCTTTCCAGTCCGCAGCGGAAGGATCGACGGTGACCAGCGTCCCCTGCTCAGCCCAGTCCTGAATCAGCGGCCCCTTGATCTGCGCCGCCGACGGTGCATTGCCCGAGATCACCTGCGTCTTCAGCGCCGTCATGGCCGCCGCGCCCGCGCCGCCCGCGATAGCGAAGTCTTTCCACTCGTATCCCTGTTTGCTCATGTCGTCCTTGAGCACCCGGATGGCTTTCGATTCGCCGCCGGAGGTCCACCAGTGCAGTACCGAAATCTGTTCAGCAGCCAGTACAGCATGCGTACCGGCCATAAGCAGCGCGACAGCCGTCGCAACCGACGTCAGCGATTGTTTCATTGCAGTCTCCGAATTTGTCTTTATGGATCGGGCGACGCATGCGCCATCAGCGCAACCATGCATGCGCACCCGTTTTTCAGCTACAGATCGAAACCGAGTTGAGCCTTGCCAAGCCGTGTCAGGTCGTCGGCCGTCGCGCGGCCGGTGAAATCAACTTCGAAATGGTCGGTCGGGAAGTCAGGCGGACTTTCGCCTTTCAGGAAGCTCGGCAACTGACGCTTCAGATAAGCATCGTTTTTCGCGCACGCGGGTGCGGAGGCGATGTACATCACGTTGCTGTAGCCCGCGCCCTTATGCTCGTCCTCGACGGCATGAATGACGTCGCTGTGCCAGAACACGGTGTCGCCCGCTTCCATTTTGGGAATCGACGACAACGCCTCGAACAGGGGCGCGTGAAATTCCGGCTTGATCGAGAGCGCGCGACCGGGCATGGCGCCGCACAGATCGTCGTCGGCGACATCGTCCTGGAGCGCGCGCAGCAGGATGTACACCATCGAATTGGCGATAGGCACGAGTTGCAGCGTCCCGTCGCCCGGGCCTTGCGGCGTCAGCGCTGTCCAGCCCTGGAAGGTGCGGAACATCGAACAGACGGCAGGCGACGCGATCTCCTCCACATCGGTACGGAAAGCGGCATCGAATGCATCGTATTCACGCCAGTTGCCGGAGAACACGTGGCGATACACCTTGCGGAAATTGCTCTCGATCCAGCGCTCGACCGAGCCGCCGTCGCAATGCGCCGACAAGCCAAGCGATGCCGAACCGGGCGGCCGCCGGCGCAGACGGTCGGCGTAGACGGGAACATGCTCCGGATCGAAGTGAACGCGTCCGTCGCTTTCACTGCGCCAGAGTTTGTTGAGGAAGACGCGCGCCGCAGTCAGCGATTCCGACTGACGGGCCAGCACTTGTGGCTTCGACCAGTACACACCGTAGATCTGCGGCTTGCTCGACGCCAGCTGGCCAAAGTATTTATCCTCGGCCCGGTTTTCCAGACGCTTGTCGAGATGATTGCTCTCAACGTAGTGCGCGATATCGTCGTCCCAGCCCTGCACTAGCGCGCGCGGGAAGACGTTGCGGATCACACATGCGCCGCGCGATTTGACGAGCGCGGTCTGTTCGGCCGTCACGCGCTGTTCGGTGATGTCGGAGAATGGAATCTCGGGAATGACGTCTTCGCCGCGATCGCGCCGCGCCGCGATTCGCTTCGCCTCCTCACTAATCGATTTTTCGACTTCGGCGAAGACCTCCCGGTAATTCGGCAACGCCGCGCGAAGCTCCTTTTTTGCCTGCCGGATCGCGCCCGGCAAGTCGTCGATTTGCAGCGCCATGATTGTCCCCATGTAAATATCGTGGCCCTAGCATATGACGCATGCACGACACCTGGTGATACTATTCGGGCAATTCATTTGCGTTTTCGGCCATGAAAGCTGCTTACGAACACGTCGACTTCGGCGAAAGTTGTTCGGTCAGGGTTTACAACCGCCGCTTGCCTCGAATTCCATTCGAGTGGCACCACCACCCTGAATACGAGCTAACCCTGACGATGAACAGTCAGGGCAAGCGCTACATCGGGGATTCGGTCGCAGTCTATGGCGACGACGATCTGGTGCTGGTCCCGCCAGACCTGCCTCACACATGGTCGTCGAACCGCTCCATCGACCCTTCACAGCCGCAAGTGGCTATCGTCGTATGGTTCGATGGCGCGTGGGTGCAACGGCTTGCCGATCTGTGCCCGGAGTACGCTGACTTGCGCAATCTTCTCCGGCGGGCCGCTTGCGGGCTGATGTTCCAGGAGGGGTCGGGTACGCGGATGCGCGCGCAACTCGACCGCTTGCTCTCGGCAAATGCACGCGAAAGGCTGACCGCCGTGCTCGATATTCTCGTCTGGTTATCGGACTTGCCGGCTGAACCTCTGACCTCACCAAGCGCCTTCGAAACTCGTGCCGGCGCCACCTCGGCATACGGGCCGGACCGGCTCAACCGGGTGCTGTCATTGATTGACACGCAATTCGCACATCCTTTGAAGGTCGGG